>JAJYMF010000438.1 GCA_021787175.1 Pseudomonadota bacterium
GAAGCCCTGGGCATAGTCGACGCCGTAGCCGGCCAGCAGTTCCAGGGTCGGCGCATCGTGGACGAATTCCGCGATCGTCTGCTTGCCGAGGCGGCGCGCGATGTCGACCATCGCCCGCACCAGCATCTGGTCGGTGGCATTGGTCGCGAGGGCGCGGATGAATCCGCCGTCGATCTTGAGCAGGTCGACCTCCAGTTCGCGCAGGTAGTTGAAGCTGGCGAAGCCGGCTCCGAAGTCGTCCAGCGCGAAACGGCAGCCGACCTTGCGCAAGGCGCCGACCATGCGGCGCACGGCGTCGAAGTTGGCGATGGCGCTGGTTTCGGTGATCTCGAAGGTGACTCGCTGCGGATGCACGCCCGACAGCCGCAACTGCCCGCACACGTGTGCCAGCAGGCCGTCGTCCTCGAAGGCGCGCCCCGACAGATTGATGTGGAACCCCAGTTCATCGCGCACGTCATGCAGACGCCCGAGGCATGCGAGCGCGTTGGCGACCACCCAGCGGTCGAGTTCGCGGATCAGTCCGGTGCGCTCGGCAATCGGGATGAACCGCTCGGGCGTGAGCAGGCTGCCGTCGACATCCAGCATCCGCAACAGCGCCTCGTAGTGGTCGATGCACCCGTCGCCGATGCGCATCACCGGCTGGAACACCAGCTGCAGGCCGTCGCCGCGCAGCGCGTCCCGCAGCAGCCGGCTGACGCGGGCCTGCTCGCGTTCGTCCAGCAGTTCCGGATCGTCCTCGCGGTAATCGTGCACCCGGTTGCCGCCACGCAGCCTTGCCACGTGCGCCGCATGTCGCGCGCGGCGCAGGGCGTCGCCCGCCGCCTCGCCGCTGATGCAGGCGGTGACGCCGATGCTGGCGGCGGCGCCGAAGCCGGGTGAACCGCGCGCGGGATCCAGTGCGCCGATACCCAGACGCAGGCGTTCGGCGCGCTCCAGGGCAACCTCCGGCGTCGCGCCGAGCATGGCCACGAATTCGTCGCCGCCGCAGTGCGCCACCCGAACGTCGGCACCGAGATATTCTTCCATGGCCATGGCCGTGGCGCGCAGCAGCGCATGGCCGCCCGATTCGCCGATCTCGGCGCGCAGGCGCCGAAAGCGGTCGAGATTGAGCAGCAGCAGGCTGCACGCGTGTCCACTCGCGAGCGCGGCGGTCAGCTCCTGCATGAAGGGGCCCTCGCGCAGCAGTCCGGTCAGGGGATCGTGCAGCGCGGCCCGGCGCAGATCCGCCTCGAGGCGTGCGCGCATCTGCACGGCCTGGCGCAATTCGAGCTGCATGGCGTCGCGCTCGCGCGTCGCGCGCAGCAGACGCAGCGCGGTGCCCAGCTGTCTTCGCAGGGCCACGGGCTCGATCGGCCACGGCAATCGCAGCACGCCGTGCTCCCGGGATGCCGGTTCGCGGCGGCCGCGCATGAAGCGCACCCGCAGCGCGGTCGGTGCGGCATCTCCGGACTCCGCACGCAGCGCCTCCAGCGCCGCCGGCCCGCGGGCGTCCGGTCCTGCCAGCAGGGCGTCGAAGGCGGCGTCGTGCAAGGCAGCGGCAGCGGATTGCGGCGAGTCAGCGGTATCGATCCGCCGGGCTCCGGCCCGCTCCAGCACGGCGCGCAGGCGGTCCGCGTCCTTGCCCACGACGAGCAGACGCGCGTCGGCCAGCGCGTTGCGGTCGGGATCGCCCGCATGCGCTGCCGTCATCGACCTTCGCCGGCCGCCGCATAGATCGCGGCCAGCACCGCGGCCACCGCCGCATAGAGTGCGGGTGGAATTTCGCGGTCGAGCTCGACCTGCGCGAGCAGCGCGGTGAGTCCCGGATCGCGATGCCGCGGCACGCCGTGGCGCTCGGCCAGGGCCAGCATCGCCTCCACCAGGGCGCCCTCGGCGCGCGCCGTCACGCGCGGTGCGCCTTCGCCGCTGTAGCGCAGCGCGACCGCGCGCCCCGGCGGCGGCGTCCCGGCATTCATGCGGTGGTGTTGAGCAGGCCGGCGCTGCCGACGCGGGGACGTTCGCGCAGACCGGTATGACAGAGCAGGCGTTCCGGGCGCAGTCCTTCGGCGCCGAGACGCGTCGCCAGCGCCGGCAGCACGGCATCGAGGCGCCGCTGGGTCGCGGCACGTTCGGCCCACAACGTCACCGCGATGCGCAGGCCGCTGAGCTGGACCTCGCCCTCGATCGCGCCCAGTGCGGGCAGGTCGAGCGCGAAGCCCATCCGCCACGCGCCGGCATCATCCGGCCCGGTGGTCGCGGCACCGTCGCGACCGACGCGCAGCTGGACCAGGTCGTAGCCGTCGCCATGGCGCAGCGGCAACTCGATCAGCCAGGTCGGCAGTGCGGCTTCCGGATGGGCCTCCAGCGCGGCGATCTCGATCCGCGCCAGGGCGCCCTGGACATGGGTGTGCAAGCGGCCGAGCGCCGCCGGATCGACTTCGCCGTTCGTCGTCGCCGTCGACGTCGCCGCCAGGCGCGGCTGCGGGCTCAGCGGCTGGCGCGCCAGCGGCGGCGGCACTTGTGCCGCGCCCGGCATCGGCGGCTGCGGGCGCGCGTGATGCGACAGGGCGCCCAGCAGGCGCAGCAGGCCGGCTTTCCAGTCCGATTGCAGCAGCGCCGTTGCGGCGCTCGCATCGGTCTGGATCGCCTGCAGCAACACGGCCTCGAGCAGCGGTCCCGTGCGGCGCAGTGCCTGCTGCAACGCCGGCCCGCTCTCCAGTGCGCGCGTCGTCGGCACCGCGGCGAGCAGGGCGGTCAGGGCGGTGCGCACATCGGCGGGCAGTGCGGCCGCCACCGCTGCGGCTCGCGGCTCCGACAGATGCGGCGCAATCACCCCCAGATCCGCGAGCAGCGCCGTCTGGGTCAGCTGCTGCGGCAGCAGCGCACGCAACGCAGCGGCCAGCATCGCGGGTCCGGGCGGCTGCAGGATCTCGAACATCGGCGTCGGCGCCAGCGCCGCCACGCGCACCTGGAAGTTCGCGGACGGCGCTCCTCCGGGCGGCATCTCGGCCTCGACCGGCGTGCCGTCGATCAGCAGCCGCAGCCGTCCGGAATCGCTGCCGAGCAGGCGCGCCGACAGTACGCTGCCGATGCGCCAGGCGTCGGCGAGACGGCGCATCTCGCCCGGGGCCAGGCTGCCGACGCGCAGGGTGGACTCGAGGTTGACCAAGATCGGTCTCCGTGGACGTCGCCGCACTGGACATGCCGTTTCAGCCTATCGGCCCCCGCGGGCGCGACTTGAGCGCCGATCACCCTCAAGTCCGCGCGGGTCGTGCCGCTAATCGCAGTGAAGCCGCCCGTTCGCGGCCGCGAGAACTGCCATGGCCATCCGTCCAAGACTGAAGCGTGCTCCAGCCGCCCAGGGCCAGCCGCAGGTGCTGGCGTTGCCGCCGTCGATGCGGCTTGGCGATGCCGGCACGCTGCACGATCGCATGATGCACATGGCGGCGACGGCGCATCAGGTGCGCGTCGAAGGCGCCGCCGTCCGCGAAATCGATACCGCCGGCCTGCAACTGCTGTGCGCGTTCGCCGCCGACGTGCGCCGTCGGGGCGCCGAGCTGATCTGGGATCACCCGGCTACGGTGCTGTGCGAGGGCGCGCGCCGGCTCGGCCTGGCGCACATGCTCGGCCTGCCGCATTCCGTCTGATTCGTCTGCCTTTCGGGAGTCTCTTGCATGACCAGCATTCTTGCCGTCGATGATTCCGCGTCCATGCGCAGCATGGTGGCCTATACCTTGCGCAGCGCCGGCTTCGACGTCCACGAGGCCGAAGACGGCCAGCTGGCGCTGGACAGCGCACGCGGACGCCGCTTCGACCTGGTGCTCGCCGACGTCAACATGCCGCGCATGGACGGCATCAGCCTGGTGCGCCACCTGCGCGGCCTGCCCGAGTACAAGGGCACGCCGATCCTGATCCTGACCACCGAGTCCAACCCGGAGAAAAAGCAGGAAGGCAAGGCGGCCGGCGCGACCGGCTGGCTGGTCAAGCCCTTCGATCCCGACCAGCTTCTGGCCACGGTCAAGCGCGTGCTGGGTTGAAACCATGGCGACGATCGACCTCGCCCAGTTCCACCAGACGTTTTTCGACGAAAGCTTCGAGGGTCTGGATGCCATGGAGGCGGGGCTGCTCGGCCTGGACGGGGCCGATGCCGATCTCGTCAACACCATCTTCCGCGCCGCGCATTCGATCAAGGGCGGCGCCGGCACGTTCGGATTTCCCGAGGTGGCCGCGTTCACCCACGTGGCCGAAGAGCTGCTCGACGACCTGCGCTCCGGCAAGCGCGAGGCCACGCCGCAACTGGCCGACGTGCTGCTGCGCGCCGTGGACGCGCTGCGCGGCATGCTCACCCGCGCACGCCACGGCGAGCCGGCACGCGATGCCGAGAGCGACGCCGTCCTCGACGATCTCCGTTCGCAACTCACCGGTGCGCCGTCTGCGCCGCAGCCGTCCGCAGGGACGGAGGTGGCCCTGGCGCCGCCTGCGGCCACCGGTTGGGACGTGGTCTTCCGTCCGCATCCGCAACTGCTGCGCACGGGCAACGATCCGCTGCGGCTGCTGCGCGAACTGGAGGCGCTCGGCCCCCTGACCGTCGAACCCGAGATCGAGCGGCTGCCCGCCCTGCAAGCGCTCGACCCCGAGTCCTGCGTGCTGGGCTGGCGGCTGCGCCTCGACGCGCCGGTGTCGCGCGCGGCGGTGACCGCCGTCTTCGAATGGATCGAAGACGATTGCGAGCTCGCCGTCGAACCGATCATGTCGTGCAGCAACGAACCCGAAACGGCGGCCGCATCGCCGGTGCAGCAAATCGCGCTTGTTCCGCCCCGGGCCGCGATGGCACCCGCTGCGGCCGCCGCCTCGGGACCGCTGGCACCGGCGGCACCGACGCGCGCGCGCGTGGTCGCCGGACGCGGTGATGCCGAGGCCGGGTCCATCCGCGTCGGCACCGACAAGATCGACCAGCTGATCAACACCGTCGGCGAGCTGGTGATCACCCAGTCCATGCTCAGCCAGCTGGGCGAGCGCTTCGAGCCCGCGCTGCTGGAGGCGCTGCGCGCCGGCCTGGTCCAGCTCGAGCGCAACACGCGCGAGCTGCAGGAAAGCGTGATGCGCATCCGCATGCTGCCGATCGGCACCGTGTTTCACCGCTTCCCGCGTCTCGTGCACGACCTCGGCGGCAAGCTCGGCAAGCAGGTGCGCCTCGACCTGCACGGTGCCGACACCGAGCTCGACAAAACCGTGCTGGAAAAGATCGGCGATCCGCTGGTGCATCTGGTGCGCAACGCCATCGACCATGGCCTCGAGAGTCCCGAGCGCCGCCGTGCCGCCGGCAAGCCCGAGGTCGGCACGCTCAGGCTCAATGCCTTTCACCGCGGCGGCTCGATCGTGATCGAGATCGCTGACGACGGCGCCGGTCTCGATCGCGATGCCATCGTGCGCAAGGCCGTCGAGCGCGGCCTGATTGCGGACGGCAGCAGCCTCGACGATGCCGCGGTCGCCGAGCTGATCTTCCAGCCCGGCTTCTCCACCGCCGCCGTCACCACCGACGTGTCCGGACGCGGCGTGGGCATGGACGTGGTCCGGCGCAACGTCATCGCTCTCAACGGCCACGTCGGCGTGCGCAGCCGTCCGGGAGAGGGCACCACGTTCACCATCACCCTGCCGCTGACGCTGGCGATCATCGACGGCCTGACCGCCCTGGTGGGTGGCGAGTCCTACATCGTGCCGCTGGTGGCGATCGTCGAATCGCTGCAGCTGAAACCCGGCCAGGTCAACCGCGTCGGCAGCGGCGGCGAGGTGTTCCGCTTCCGCGACAGCTGGCTGCCGATCGTGCGGCTGCATGCGCTGTTCGGCTGCGCGGACGCCATCACCGAGCCGATCGAGGGCATCGTCGTCGTCGCCGAGGGCGACGGACGGCGCGTCGGCCTGCTGGTCGATGCCCTGGCCGGCCAGCAGCAGGCGGTGATCAAGTCGCTGGACGCGCACTACCGCCGCATCGAAGGCGTTTCCGGCGCCACCATCCTCGGCGACGGCTCCGTGGCCCTGATCGTCGACGTGCCGGGCCTGGCACGTCTCGCGCAGCGCAGGGCGGCCGCCTGATGTAGTCCGCCAGCGGATCAGACGGCGTTTCGGGTCATGCGCCATCCGGCGGCCCGTCGGCCCGGCCCAGCGGGAGATCATCCATGACAGCGCGTGACAAACCCTTCCCCGATCGGCGCCCGGCCAAGGTCGACTGGGCCGACCCGCATCTGCAGTCGCTGCTGCAGAAGACCGAAGGCTGGCAGCTCGACAAGCGCGGCGGCTGCGCACCCCAGGGCGTGCGGATTCATCTTGGCTGGGGCGCCGGCACCCCCAGGGACGCGCTGCTGGTCGGCGAGCAGGACGACGTCGCGGTCCTGCAGACGGAGTTTCCGCTGCCCGCAGGCGAGCATGTCCGTGTGGACCGGGTTGCCGGGCATCGCGTCAGGACCGTCTGGGGCGAAGTCGTTCGAAGCCGGCCCGGCATACGCACCGACGACCGCGCCAGGGGCGTCCACGTCCACTGGCTGCGCGTACGCGATTCCGAGGATTGACGTGCGCATCGCCGCCCTCAAGGAACCGCGGATCCGGCCGATCAACCTTCACGAGCCCTGATTCCCATCGTGAGGTGTCACTGCCATGAGCGACTCGCCGCTGCCGATCGCGGCGGCCGGATCTCCGGCCGCCGGCGGGCAATATCTGAGCTTCCGCCTCGCTGACGAGGAATACGGACTGGACATCCTCGGCGTCCGCGAGATCCGCGGCTGGCAGCGCGTGACCCGCATCCCGCGCTCGCCCCCCTTCGTGCTCGGCGTACTCAACCTGCGCGGGGCGGTGGTGCCGGTGATGGACCTGCGCCTGCGTTTCGGATTGCCGCAGGTGGAGTACACCGTCACCACCGTCACCATCGTCGTTGCCGTCGAGGACCGCCTGTTCGGCGTCGTCGTCGATGCCGTGTCCGACGTGCTGGACGTCGCCGGCGATGCCGTGCGGCCGGCGCCCGACTTCGGCGCCGCGGTCGATACCGCCTACATCAAGGGTTTGACTTCGCAGGGCGAACGCATGGTGATGTTGCTCGATGCCGCGCGACTGCTCGCCACCGATGAATGGGCCGCGACCGAAGCCGCGCTGATCGCGGTCGACGCCGAGGCGGCGTGAGGCGGCGGCGCAAACCGCTGCATTCGATGTACACGCGGCGCAGCCCCCGCGCCGCATCCTCGCGGGAGAATCCATGAAACGACTCAAGTTCAACTACACGCTCAAGCTGCGGCTGGCGCTGCGTCTGGCCTCGGTGCTGTTCTTCCTGGTGCTGATCGGCGGCTTCGGCCTGCGCGGCATGAGCACGATCAATGCCGATACCGCCAGCCTGTATCAACAGGACACCGTGCCCGCGATCGAGATCGGGCGCATCACCAACGACGTGCATGCCAATTACTCCGAGCTGCAGCGTTCGATCGCGGCGAAGACCGCCGATCAAGTTGCGGCCAGTGTCAAGATCATTGCTGCCAACGACGCCGATGAACACCGTCTGCTTGCCACGTACGAATCCAGCGTGGTCACGGCAGAGCACAGGAGAGTGTTGGCCAATTTCAAGGCCGATCTTGCCCAATGGCGGCAGGCACGCGAGGACGTCTTGCAGGCGCTGCAGTCCGGCGATTTCGACCGCGCGGCGCTGCTGGTGCAAATGAAGGCCACGCCGGCACTGAGCATGGTCGAGATGGATGCCAGCAAACTGTTCGACCTGCACGTCGCCCAGGGCAACGTCCGCTTCCAGTCCGCCGCTCGCGGTTTTATCCGCACGCGCGACTGGCTTGCCGGCCTCGTCGTTCTGGGGCTGGTGCTGTCGCTGCTGTTCGACGGCATGTTCATCCGGTCGGTCACCGCGCGCCTGAAGCGTGCCCTGGGTGTGGCCGACGCCATCACCGCGGGCCGGCTCGATGTCTCGGTCGGCAAGGTCAGCGACGACTTTGGTCAGACCGACGAGCTGGGACGCCTGCTGCAGTCGCTGCAGCGCATGGAACAGAAGCTGTCGTCGATCGTGGCGGAAGTGAGAAGCGGATCGGAGTCGGTGTCGGAGGCGGCCAAGCAGATCGCGCAGGGCAACGACGATCTCAGCCAGCGCACGCAGGGGCAGGCCTCGAGTCTCGAGGAGACGGCGTCGTCGATGGAGGAGATGACCTCGACGGTGAAGCAGAACGCGGAGAACGCGAGCCAGGCCAACCAGCTGGCGCGCGGGGC
>JAJYMF010000158.1 GCA_021787175.1 Pseudomonadota bacterium
CCAAGGTCCAGCCCGGCAAGCACTATCCGGCCGCGGCGGGCGCGAAGAAGCCGCGCACCTTCCGCATCTACCGCTGGAGCCCGGACGACGGCCGGAACCCGCGCGTCGACACCTACGAGGTGGACGTCTCCAACTGCCCGATGGTTCTCGACGTCCTGCTGAAGATCAAGAACGAGATCGACGCGACCCTGACCCTGCGGCGCTCCTGCCGCGAGGGCATCTGCGGCTCGTGCGCGATGAACATCGACGGCACCAACACGCTCGCCTGCACCCATGCGGTGGACGACTGCAGCCGCGGCGAGATCCCGATCTACCCGCTGCCGCACATGCCGGTGGTCAAGGACCTGGTACCGGATCTGAGCCATTTCTACGCGCAGCACGCCTCGATCCGTCCGTGGATCCGCACCCAGAGCCCGGCGCCGTCCGATCGCGAGCGCCTGCAGTCGCCCGAGGAGCGCAAGAAGCTCGACGGCCTCTACGAGTGCATCCTCTGCGCCTGTTGCTCGACCTCGTGTCCGAGCTACTGGTGGAACGGCGACCGCTACCTCGGCCCGGCCGTGCTGTTGCAGGCCTACCGCTGGATCGTCGACAGTCGCGACGAGGACACCGGCGCCCGCCTCGACGAGCTCGAGGATCCGTTCCGCCTGTATCGCTGCCACACCATCATGAACTGCACGCGCACCTGCCCCAAGGGCCTCAATCCGGCCAAGGCGATCGCCGAGATCAAGAAGCTGATCGTCGAGCGCCGGATGGCGTGAGAGGAGCGGGTGAGGGGTGAGCGGTGAGCGGAAAGAGCAGGCTGTCATCCCTTGGGGACTTCTCCGCTGGACTTCCTTCGGTCGCGTTGGTCATCCTGAACGAAGTGAAGGATCTTCCCGCACGACCATGCTTCGGCACAGCTCACCCGCGTGCCGGCGAGACAGGCCCTTTGCTGCGCCCAGGGTGACAAGCTTGAATCCGAGTCCCGCGTCCATGAACGAAGCCGCCCGCAAACGCCTCGCCTGGCGCTGCCGCCGCGGCACGCGCGAGCTGGACATCCTGCTCGGGGGCTGGTTGCGCGAGGAGTTCGTCATGGCCAGCGAGGCCGAGCGGGCGGCTTTCGAAAGCCTGCTCGAGCAACAGGATCCCGATCTCTGGGACTGGCTGATGGCGCGGATGCCGCCGCCGCGGGCCGACTGGCAGGCGATCATCGATGCGATCCGCGCCCGACATCAGCTTTGACCTGAAACCCTCGCCGAGCGAGCTGGCGCTGCTGGCTGCCGTGACCGTGCTGGCCCTGATCGGCGCGTGGGGTGCGGATCTCGACGGATTGGCGCGGCTGGCGCTCGCCGCCGTGGTGCTGGCTGTGGCGGGCGATGCCTTGCACCGACGCTTGCGTCCGCCACTGGCGGCCGTGCGCTGGCGCGGCGATGGCGAGGTGCGGGTGATGCTGCGCGATGGCAGCGAGGTCGAGGCCACGTTGAGCGGCCATCGCTGGGGTCCGCTGATCGTGCTGGCGCTGGCCTGGCGCGGGCGCCGGCTGGGCCTGTGGTTGTGGCCCGATCAGCTGGATGCCGACAGCCGTCGGCGGTTGCGCATGCGTCTGTCGGTGGCTGCTGACGCTCGCTGAGGGCGTCCGCCGCTTGCCGCGTCGTCACCCTTCGGGCACTCTGCCGCGGCCCTGCGGTCTCAAGCGCCGCACCCTCGTCGGCCGCCTTCCCATGTTTCGACCCCTGAGCCTGTTCATCGGTCTGCGCTACACGCGGGCCAAGAGTCGCAACCACTTCATCTCGTTCATCTCGCTGGTGTCGATGATGGGCATCGCGATCGGCGTCACTGCCCTGATCGCGGTGATTTCGGTGATGAACGGCTTCGACCACGAACTGAAGTCGCGCATCCTCGGCATGACCGCGGAGGCCACCGTCAGCGGCATCGACGGCTCCATCCGCGACTGGCCGCACGCGGTCCGGCTGGCGGAGCGGACGCCGCACGTGATCGCCGCGGCCCCCTATGTCGACAACTTCGCCCTGCTCGACGGCCAGCGCAGCCAGGGCGCGGTAGTGCGCGGCATCCTGCCCGCCGACGAGGCGCGCGTCTCCGACATCGCCGGCAAGGTCGTGCAGGGCTCGCTGGACCGGCTGGCGCCCGGCAGCTGGAACATCGCGCTGGGCCGCGATCTGGCGCTGGCGCTGGGGGTGAACGTCGGCGACAAGCTGGTGCTGATCGCGCCGCAGGTCACGGCGACGCCGATCGGTGCCGTGCCGCGCCTGCGCAGCTTCACCGTCGGCGCGATCTTCGCCGCCGGCATGGAGGAGTACGACTCCAGCCTGGCGGTGATCAACATGCGCGACGCCGAGAAGCTCTACCAGCTGTCCGGCCCGACCGGCATCCGTCTCAAGCTCGACAACCCCTCGCGCGCCTACCAGGTCGGTCGCGAGCTGGCGCGTCGGCTGGGCGGCGACTACATGGTGCAGACCTGGATGGACAGCCACTCCAACTTCTTCAAGGCGGTGGCGATGGAGAAGAAGGTGATGTTCGTGATCCTGTCGCTGATCGTCGCCGTGGCCGCCTTCAACCTGGTCTCGACCCTGGTGATGCTGGTCACCGACAAGCAGGCCGACATCGCCATCCTGCGCACGCTGGGCGCCACGCCGCGCACGGTGATGGGCGTGTTCGTGGTCCAGGGCATGGTGTCGGGGCTGATCGGCATCGCCAGCGGCGTGGTCGGCGGCGTGCTGCTGGCGTGGAATCTGCAGGCGATCGTCGACTGGATCCAGCGCGTGTTCCACGTGCAGTTCCTGTCGCCCGATGTCTACTACATCAGCAACCTGCCGTCCGAGCTGCACTGGAGCGACGTCGGCTGGATCAGTCTGATGGCGTTCGCATTCGCACTGCTGGCGACGCTGTATCCGGCCTGGCGCGGCGCGCGCACGCAGCCGGCGGAGGCGTTGCGCTATGAATAGGAATAGCGGGACCCGGGACGTGCAAAGCCGGGCGGAAGGGCAAGTCATGGGCGAGAGGCTCGCGAAAGGCGATACGGTGCTGCGCGTCACCGCTGTGGCCAAGACCTACAGCGAAGGCCGGCTGCGCACCGAGGTGCTCGCTGCGGCCAGCTTCGAGCTCAAGCGCGGCGCGACGCTGGCGATCGTCGGCGCCTCGGGTGCCGGCAAAAGCACCCTGCTGCACATCGTCGGCGGACTGGACACGCCCAGCGCCGGCGAGATCGAGGTCGAGGGCCGGATCCTGTCGCGGCTGAGCGACGCCGAGCGCGGACGCGTGCGCAACCGCTCGCTGGGCTTCATCTACCAGTTCCACCACCTGCTGCCCGAGTTCAGCGCGCTGGAGAACGTCGCCATGCCGCTGCTGATCCGCGGCACGCCGGTGCCGGAGGCGCGCGAGCGCAGCCGCGCGCTGCTCGAGCGCGTCGGCCTCGGCGCGCGGCTCGAACACAAGCCGGGAGAACTGTCCGGCGGCGAGCGCCAGCGCTGCGCGGTGGCGCGCGCACTGGTGACGCAGCCGGCCTGCGTGCTGGGCGACGAGCCCACCGGCAACCTGGACGAGAAGAACGCCGCGCAGGTCTACGACCTGATGCTGCAGCTCAATCGCGAGATCGGCACCAGTTTCGTGCTGGTGACCCACGACCCGCGCCTCGCCGCGCGCATGGACCGCGTGCTGGAACTGTCCGGCGGGCAGCTGCACCCGTACACGCCGGACTGAGCCGCGCGCGGCATCCCGGAGGGGGGATGACGCTGCCGCCCACATCGCCAGGGGGAGTTGCCGCCGCCGTGGCGGCGGTTTGCAGAGCGGCTGCGGCGCGCCTGCGCGGCGCCGTGTGCCGGGCCGCGGATGCGCCCGTCGTCTCGGGATTGCGCCCCGTGCACGCGCTGGCCGTACTGACCGGCGCGCTGGCCGCGGCCTTGCTGCCGGTGCTGCCGCCACGCGTCGCGCTGCTGGTTCTTGCGGCGATCGCGGTGGCCCTGCTGGCGCTGCCGCGGGCGCGGCCACTGCGCATGCTCGCGCTGCTGGCGCTGGGTTTTGCGTGGACGGCCTGGCGCGCGCAGGACGTGCTCGATGCGCGCCTGCCGCACGCGCTGGAGGGGCGCGACCTGGTCGTGGTCGGTACGGTCGCGGGTCTGCCCGAGAGCGCCGATGCCGCGACGCGCTTCGACTTCGATCTGCGCGAGGTGCGCCAGGGCGATGACGCGGTGCCGCTGCGCGGCAGCGTGCGCCTGGCCTGGTACGGGCGCGCCGAAGCGCCGCCGGTGCTGGCACCCTGCGAACGCTGGCGGCTGACGGTGCGACTGAAGCGGCCGCACGGGCTGGTCAATCCGGGCGGCTTCGATGGCGAGCGGCATGCCGCCGAGCGCGGCATCGTCGCCGCCGGCTACGTGCGCGACGCGCGCAGCGCCGAGCGTCTGGGCCGCGATGCCGTGTGCGCGGACCGGCTGCGCGCGCGGCTGTCGAAGGCAATCGCGACGGCGCGCCCGCCCGGCGACGCGACCACGCCGCTGCTGCAGGCGCTGGCGGTCGGCGATCAGCGCGGGCTCGATGCGCACGCCTGGGACGTGCTGCGCGCCACCGGCGTCGGTCACCTGATCGCGATCTCCGGCCTGCATGTGGGCCTGGCCGCGATCGTCGGCGCACTGGCCGTGCGTCTGCTGTGGTGGTCGTGGCCCGCGCTGGCGTTGCGGCTGCCGCGCCGACGCGCCGAGGCGCCGGTCGCGCTGCTGGCGGCCACCGCCTACGGCGCGCTGGCCGGCTTCGGGCTGCCGACCACGCGCACCCTGCTGATGATCGCGGTCGGTGCGCTGGCGATCGGCTTGCGCCGCCATGTCGGCGCCGCGCAGGGTCTGGCGCTGGCGCTGCTGGCGATCCTGCTGTGGGATCCGCTGGCGCTGCTGTCGGCGGGGTTCTGGCTGTCCTTCGTCGGCGTCGCGATGCTGCTCTATACCCTGCGGCCGGGACGCGGGCTGCGCGCGTGGCTGCTCGAGCTGGGCTGGGCGCAGGCGGTGATGACGCTGGCGCTGCTGCCGCTGACGGTGGCGCTGTTCGGACAGAGCTCGCTGGTGGGGCCGCTGGCCAACGCGGTCGCGGTGCCGCTGATGAGCTTCGTGATCGTGCCCGTCGATCTGCTGGCGGTGCTGCTGCTGGGTGCCGGGCTGCCGGGCGGGGCGGCGATGCTGGCGCTGGCGGCGTCGCTGATGCGCGCGCAGTGGCAGTTGCTGGAGCGTCTGGCCGCGTGGCCACTGGCGCAGTGGTACTGGCCCGAACCTTCGGCATGGGCCCTGGCGCTGGCCGCGCTGGGCGTGCTCTGGCTGCTGCTGCCGCGCGGCGCGCCGGCGCGCGCGCTGGGCGTCGTGCTGCTGCTGCCGCTGCTGCTGGCGCGACCGCCGGCACCAGGGCGTGGCGATTTCGAGGCCACCGTGCTCGACGTCGGTCAGGGCCTCGCGGTGCTGGTGCGCACCCAGGACCATGCGCTGCTGTTCGATGCCGGCGCGCGCTTTCCGTCCGGCTACGACCTCGGCGAAGCCGCGGTGACGCCGTCGCTGCGCGCGCTGGGCGTGCGCCGGCTCGACCTGCTGGTGGTCAGCCACGGCGACAACGACCACGCCGGCGGCGCACGCGCGGTCCAGTCCGCGTTTCCGCAGGCGGCCCTGCTCGGCAGCGAGCCACGGCGCAGCGGTCTGCCCCTGGCGCCCTGCCAGGCAGGTCAATCCTGGAGCTGGAACGATGTGGATGTGCGTGTCGTGCATCCCGGCGCGGCGATGCCGGAAGGCCGCAACGACGGCTCCTGCGTGCTGCTGATCGCAGGCCGTTCCGGTCGTCTGCTGTTGAGCGGCGACATCGAGGCGCGCGGCGAGGCGGCGGTCGCCGCTGCGCTGCCGTCAGCGCCCACTCCGCTGGTCTTGCAGGTGCCGCATCACGGCAGCAAGACCTCGTCGGGCGAAGGATTTCTGCAAACGCTGGCGCCGCGCGCGGCCCTGGTCTCGGCCGGCTACCGCAGCCGCTTCGGGCATCCGCATCCGCGGGTGGTGGAGCGCTACCGCGCGCTGGCGATTCCGCTGTTCAACACCGCCGATGCGGGCGCGCTGCGGCTGACGTTCGCCGCCGACGGCCCGCACGTCGAGAGCGAACGCGCGCGCCGCCGGCGCTGGTGGCGCGATTAGCCTTCACCGCAGGCCCCGCGCGCGTGTCGCGACGCCGTCCGCAGGCCGCGCCCACGCGCCCTTCGCGCTGCGACCTTGCGCACAGGCGGCGCGCGGATCGCTGTTATGATTCCGGCGCTTGCGTGGCAACCCCTGAGGTGCGGGAATGCTGGATATCCTGATGGCGGGCGGCTGGGCGATGGTGCCCATCCTCGCGGCCTCCGCCGTGGCCCTGGCGATCATTCTCGAACGCTACTGGACCCTGCGCCGCAAGGCGGTGCTGCCGGACGGACTGGGCGACCAGGTGCGCGCCTGGGCGCGTTCGCGCTCGCTCGATCCGCAGCACCTGGCCGCGCTCGCCGCCGGTTCGCCGCTGGGCGAACTGCTGGCCGGCGCGCTCGCGGTGCGCAACCGTCCGCGCGAGGTCATCAAGGAGCGCATCGAGGACACCGGCCGCCACGTCGTGCATCGCCTGGAGCGCTATCTCAACGCGCTGGGCACGATCGCGCTGATCGCGCCGCTGCTGGGCCTGCTCGGCACCGTGATCGGCCTGATCCGCATGTTCATGGCGGTGATGGTCAATGGCGCCGGCGATCCGACCAAGATGGCGGGCGGCATCGGCGAGGCGCTGGTGTGCACCGCCAGCGGCCTAGTGGTGGCGATCCCGGCCTACGTGTTTCACCGCTACTTCCGCGCCCGCGTCGCCGACTACGTGGTGGCGATGGAAAAGCAGGCCGGCGCGCTGCTCGACGAGCTGGCCGTGCACGCCGAGCCGGCGCGCGCACCCGTCGCCGCGCGCGGCGCGCGCTGAGGCCGCCGCGTTGCGCATCGGCGGTGCCCGTCGCGAGGACGACTTCGAGATCAACGTGATCTCGCTGATCGACGTGCTGCTGACCCTGCTGATGTTCTTCGTGATGACCACCACCTTCGTCCAGCAGGCGCGCCTGAAGGTGTCGCTGCCGCAGGCCAGCAATCCCGCCGAGGTGCCGCCGCGCAACGCGCTGGTGATCGTGATCGATCGTCGCGGCCGCTATTTCGTCGGCGGCAGCGAGGTGCTGGGGCAGGGCGTCGATCCGCTCAAGCAGGCGATCGCCGCCGTCGCCGGCGACGACCGCGGCCAGCCGGTGATCCTGCGCGCCGACGCCGAGACGCCCAACCAGGCCGTGGTCACGGCGATGGACGCGCTGGGCCAGCTCGGCTTCGCCCATCTGGCGCTGGCGACCGCGCCGGCGCAGGGCGATCCGGGGCGATGAACACGTCCGCGAACGCGCCGCCGCCGGCGCTGTGGCCGACCTACAAGCGCCTGCTGGGCTACGTGCGGCCGCACTGGCGCGAATTCCTGACCGCGCTGTTCGGCATGCTCTCGGATGCCGCGGTGGCGTCGATCTTCACCGCGCTGATCAAGCCGATGATCGATCGGGTGTTCATCGCCCACGACCCGCGGCTGACGTTCTGGCTGCCGATCATCATCGTCGCGCTGTTCGCCTACCGCGGCTTCGCCACCTACATCGGCGGCCTCGGCCTGGCGCGCATCGGCCGGGTGATCGTCGAGACCATGCGCAACCAGGTGTTCGAGCGTTATCTGGGATTTCCCAGCAGCCGCTTCGCGCGCGAGCCCAGCGGCCACATGCTGGCGCGCCTGACCTACACCTCGGAGCAGGTCGCCGGCGCCGCCGCCGATTCGCTCAAGACCATGATCCTCGACGGTTTCATGGTGCTCGGCATGATCATCGTGATGCTGCACGACAGCGCGCGGCTGACCCTGGTGCTGTTCGTCGAGGCGCCGCTGGTGGCGATCGTGGTCTACAAGGTCGGCCAGCGCTACCGGCGCATGAACCGGCGCATCCAGGACACCATCGGCTCGTTCAGCGGCGTGATCGACGAGGCGGTCGGCGGCTTTCGCGAGGTACGCGTCTACGGCGGCCGTGCCTACGAGCGCAAGCGCTTCGCCGAGATCAACGCGCGCATCCGCGCGCTCAACGTCAAGGTCTATGCGAGATCGG
>JAJYMF010000407.1 GCA_021787175.1 Pseudomonadota bacterium
CTGGCCAGCGGCATGCCGGCATCCGCCAGCGGCAGCGCCAGCACGAACGTGGCGCCCGGCGCGGCTGCCGAGCGCAGGAACACGTCGCCGCCATGGGCGCGCGCCACGGCGCGGGCCGCGGCCAGACCAAGGCCGGTGCCGCCGCGGCGGGTGGTGAAAAAAGGCTCGAAGACGCGCTCGGCATCCGCTGCCGGCACGCCCGGTCCGCAATCGCGTACATGCACCTCGAGCTGCGTCCCGTCCAGATGCAGGCCGACCTGCACACCGTGCGGCCCATCCGCTGCCCGCACCGCGTTGTCGAGCAGGTGCGCCAACGCGCCAGACAGCAGTTCGCCCTGGCCTTGCAGCATGCAGGAGCCGAGCTTCCCGTCCGTGCGGGCGATCGCGGCGCCGACCTGCGGACCCAGCGTCGCCAGCGCACCATCGAGCAGGGCGCCGGCCGTGAGGCGAGCGCCGCCGTCGCGCTCGCCGCGAGCGAAGGCCAGGGTTGAATCGAGCAACTGCTGGAGGTGGCGCAGCCGCTCCAGCACCCTGCCGGCATGGCGCTGTCCGGACGTGCCGTCCGCGACCTCGGCGAGACGCGAGGCGTACAGCAGGGCGGTCGCGAGCGGCGTACGCAGCTCATGCGCCAGCTGCGCGCTCATCTCGCCCATCGCCAGCAGACGCTGCTGGCGGTCCAATTGCTGCTGCAGCGCGCGCGTGCCGGTGACATCGGCCAGGATCAGCACGGCACCGCCGTCGGGCAGCGTACGGGTGGCCAGACTGGCGCGTCGGCCGTCGGCCAGCGCCAGCTCGCCCGGATCGCCTGCCGCGACGAAATCGCGCGCTGCAACCGTGCCCCACGCCATGCCTTCGAGCGGCGCGCCCAGCAATGCGCGCGCGGCCGGATTGGCTTCGATCACGGTGCCGGCGGCATCGAGCACGATCACCCCGCCCGGAAGCGTTTCCAGCAGCGCGTGCAGGCGATCCGCCAGTCGTTCGCGCTCGCGCAGCTCGCGCATGCGCGCATCGTCGGCGACGGCGAGCCGGCGGGTGAGATCTGCGACGCGCAGCTCCAGCTCGCGATAGGACTCGGCGAGAAAACGCGAAGTGTCGTTGAACAGCGCAAAAGCCGCAGTGAGGGCCTGGCGACTCGAATCCACGGGGGTCATCGCGAACGCTTCCATCGGTGGCGCGATGTCTGAAGCACAAGCTATGCCATCAATTTTATTCTTTTCATTTCATTGACTTGCGATTCATGCACGGCCGCGGCGTCAAACTTCCGCCACCGCCGCGTGCAGTCCGTACTTGCGCAGCTTCTCGACCAGGGTAGTGCGCTGCAGGTGCAGCAGCTTGGCCGCCTGCGCGACCACGCCGCCCGACCGGCCCAGTGCCTGCTGGATTAGGGCGGTCTCGATGGTCGCGAGATGCTCCTTGAGGTCGATGCCCTCCTCGGACAGCAGCATGGATGCCTCGGTGCGGCTGACGCCGGGCGATTTCGCGGCGGCACAGGCGTCGATGTCCAGCGCCGCGCTGCGATAGCGCGGCGGCAGATCGCCTGCGCGCACGCTGCCGCCCGCGTACAGGATGGTCATGCGCTCCACCAGATTGCCGAGCTCGCGCACGTTGCCGGGCCAGGCATAGGCGGTGAGCGCCGCGCGCGCGCTGTCGCTGAAGCGCGTGCGTCCCAGCCCGCGCTGCTCGAAGCGCAGGCTGAACTCCTCGATCAGTTCGGGCAGATCCTCGCTGCGCTCGCGCAGCGGCGGAACGTCGAGGGGGAAGACGCTCAACCGATAGTAAAGATCCTCGCGAAAACGGCCGTCGGCAATCGCCTGTTCCAGATTGCGGTGGGTCGCGGCGATGATGCGCACGTCGCAGCGCTGGGTGCGGTTGCTGCCGACGCGCTCGTAGCTGCGCTCCTGCAGCACGCGCAGCAGCTTGACCTGCATCGGCATGCTCATGTCGCCGATTTCGTCGAGGAACAGCGTGCCTCCCTCGGCCAGCTCGAAGCGGCCCTTGCGCATGGCCACCGCACCGGTGAAGGCGCCCTTTTCGTGGCCGAACAGCTCGCTTTCCAGCAGCTCGGCGGGGATCGCGCCGCAGTTGAGGGCGACGAAAGGCTTGCGCCGCCGCGGCGACTGATCATGAAGCGAGCGCGCGACCAGCTCCTTGCCGGTGCCCGATTCGCCCAGCACCAGCACGCTGCTGTCGTGACGCGCCACGCGCTCGATCAGGCCGTGCAGATTGCGCATCGCCTGCGAACTGCCGACGCAACGCGGCCCGTCGGCGCGGCCGCGCGCCGGGGCGCTCCGCAGGCGCTCGAGCAACTCGGACAACTGGACGCGATCAAGCGGGTAATCGACGGCATGACAGTCATGCCGGTGATCGCTGCTGAGCCGGTCGAGCCACGGTGCGTCAGCGGCCACCAGCAGCGGCAGACCGGCCGACACCCGTTCCATGGCGTCGAGGTAGCGCTCAAGTTCGTCCTGGGGAATGCGCGCACCGAGGTAGGCGGCTCGCGGAACGCGGCCGCTGCGCCCCGTCAGCAGCGCGACGTCGCTTTCGACGCGAAAGCCGAGCGTATCCAGCATCTCGGTCACCAGACGCGCGCGGTCCGCGTCCTGCTCGATCACCACGATGATCCTGTCCACTAACGTGCACCCCTGTCTGCACGCGGCGCCCGCAGCGCCGCCAACTCTTAGCCCCGGAATCCGACCCAGCCGCGCATCCGCCGCAACCGGTCGTGCAGCGCCGATCCGCTCGCGCCCGCGTGCTGCCGGTGCCGGCGGCACCACGTTTGAGCATCGGGAGTGCGGAAAAGCAGCGGCATGCGCGTCCGGACGGAGGCGGTGGAAGCGGTTTCAGACTAGCCGCGGAACTGAATCCTGTCTGTCCGGAATCGTCAACGAATTGTGTCGTCGCGTGATCCAGTAAGCAGAAGATGAAGCCGGATGGAGCGCAGCGCGATCAGAGTGTGACCGACATCACGCGGACGACGGGACCCGGAGTGCCCGGAGTCTCAGCGGGTTCCGCGGGTCTCGGCCACGCGCCGGCGATGCGCGCGGAACACGTAACGCTGGATCGCATCGGCGAGTTCGGTCGACAACGGATCGAACAGCGCTACGCACTCGATTTCACCGGGACCCGAAACGCGCACTGCGAGGGTGGATGGCAGTTCAAACGGCAGCGCCGGCACTTCATCCAGCACGATGCGCACGCTGCCACGCGGGGCCAGCGTGAAGGTTGTCGCGGGCTGGCGCCATGCCAGCCCATGGGCGTTGAAACGCACGCTTTGCCGCAGGGGCGATGCCTGCCCGGACGCCAGTACGCGGCCGAGCAGCATCAGGCAGAGATTGAGCTTGGCCTCCAGTCGCCGCAGCGACTGGGTCTGCACGTCGGGGCCGTCCGGCGCATCCCAGCGCTCCTCACCCAATTGCTGTGCGAGCGCGAACGCGAGCGCCACATCGCCGTTCACGGTGGGCGGCGCGGCGCTGCCGCGCCATTCGGTCGCCAGCGGCCCCTCGAAAGCGACCGTGTCGACGAAGGCGCGCAGCAGAGCGGCGGTCATTGTGATTCAACCGCGCGCGATGTCGAGATAGGCATTGGCGCCGCGCAGGGCACGCAGGCGGCGCGTCCAGGCATCGGCCGCGGCATCGCGCGAGACCAGGGCGCAGCGGGTGATTTCCTCGTTGAGCGCGAGCATGTCTTGCAGCACCGCGGTGTCGTCCGGCGCGCGCTCGACTGCACCGAGACGGCGCGCTCGCTCACCGTCAAGCCGCGCCACTTCCTGCCAACTGCCTTCGCGGGCAGCCGCGAGCATGGCGCGGGTCAGCGCCAGGGCCTCGGCAAGCGTGGCGCCGGCGCTCATGATCGTGCTCAGCGCGCAGCCATCACGGCATCGACACGGCGCTGCTCGACCGGGATCGCGTCCCAGCCGCTCTTGATCGTGCGCATGAGTGCGGCGACCTCCTCGAGCATGGCGGGATTATTCCCTGCATTGGCCTCGAACAGCCGCCGCCCCATGTATTCGTAGAGCGCATCGAGGTTGGCGCTGAGTTCGCCGCCGACCCGGTGATCCAGCGCCGCACGCAGTGCGTTGACGATGCCGATGGCTTTGGAGATCGCCTCGCCCTTGGCCGCGACCTGGCCGTGGCGCATGTGGCCGCTGGCGGTGGCCACACAATCGAGCACGCCCGCCATCAGCATGGCGACGAGGGTGTGCGGATCGGTGTGGCCGATCGCGCCCTGGGTATAGACGTTGCGGTACTGGGCGATGGCGGCGGGGCGGGACATGCGGATCTCCTCGCGTCGCTCAATGGCCGATGGTCGTCGGCGTGTTGAGGATCGCCGTCGAGTTCAGGCCCGAGAGCATCTGGGTGATCGCGCTGCTGGAGGACTGCAGCTGGGCCACCAGCGTGTCCATCGCCGCGAACTGCTGCTGGTAGCGCGTGGTCTCGGCCGCGATCTGCTGGTTGAGATCCGACTGCTGCTGGGCCAGATTGCTCAGCTGCTGGTTGATCGCCTGGGTGCGGTTGTCGAACACGCCGCCCGGAAGCAGGAAGCTGTTGAGCGTGTTGTTGAGCTGGGCGCCGTAGCCGTTGCTGCCGTTGAACAGCGCGGCGACCTGAGTGGGGTTGCCGGTCAACGCGCTGTTGAGCGCATTGGTGTCGAGACTGAGCGTGCCGTCGACGTTGAAGTTGATGCCGATGTCCGCCAGCGACTGCACGCTGGACGACGAGTTGCCGACCACGCTGCCGAGAATGCCGGCCATCTGGCTGTTCACATTCTGCAGCGTGGCATCGCCGAGCAGCGGCCCGGCGGTGCCGCTGCCGGGGTCATAGCTGGCGAGTTGCCCGGTCGCCGCGACATAACTGTTGTAGGCGGTGACCAGTCCCTGCAGGGTGTTGGTGATGCCGGTGGTGTCGAGCCCGACACTGAGCGTTTGCGTGGCGCCGGGCGCAGCCGAGCCGAGATTGAGCGTCACGCCGAACAGGACGTTGCTGACGCTGTTGCTGGCGCTGGTGACAGCGAAGCCGTCGATCGTCAGGCTGGCATCCTGGGCGGCCGTCTGCACGCTGAGATTGTTAGGGCCGCCGCCCGCGGGGTTGTAGTTGATCGCGGTCAGGCCGCCGTCGCCGCCGCTGGAGGTCACCGTGATGGTGTTGGCCGCGCCGGTGCTGTTGGAGCTCAACACCAGGTGCGCGCCGTCAGCGGCGTTGATGATCGAGGCGGTCACGCCCGGATTGTTGCTGGCGCCATTGATGGCGCTGGCGATGCCCTGAAGGGTGTCGTTGCTGGAATCGATGGTCAGACCGACCGATTTGCCGCCGACCGCGACGACCAGCGTCCCGGTCCCGACGATGCTGCTGCTGCTCGCGAAGGCCGCGGAGGAAAGCTGCTGCGCGGTCGCAAGCTGGTTGACGACCACCGTGTGCGTACCGGCCGTCGCGCCCGTACCGACGCTCGCCGTGAATGTGGCATTGGCTCCGGCCGCACCGGCCGCGGTCGCTGTGTAGCTGGTGAATGCCGTACCGGTGCGCAGACCCGCGAGGGCCGCCTGAATGCCGGACAGCGCTGCCTGCAGCTGGCCAAGCGCCGAGAGCTGGGTGTTCGCGGCCTGGGTTGCGGTGCTGATCTGGTTCTGCTGGGCCGAGGTATCGGCCTGCACCAGCGAAGTCACCAGTGCCGAAAGATTCATGCCGGTGCCGATGCCGAGCGAGCTGATCACGCCCTGGGTGGCGCTGCCGCCGGGAGCTGTTCCGGATGCGCTGCCGGACGTCGCGCCGGTGGGGCTGGAGACGGATCCGATGCTGGTCATGTCGCACTCCGAGGCCTGGGGGAGACGCGCGGCGTGTGTCGCGCGTCAGCCTGTGAGCAAAAGACGTACCAGCTCGAGCGACGCGCCCCATCCGCACGGCGCCTTGCTGGCGGACACCGGTGGTGGCATGCGCTTGCCGCCACCGGTATTCCCTTGCCGTCGATGGCGCTTACGGAATCAGCTTCAGCGCCAGCTGCGGCATCTGGTTGGCCTGCGCCAGCACCGAGATGCCCGCCTGCTGCAGCACCTGGGCGCGGCTCATGTTCGCGGTTTCGGCCGCGAAGTCGGCGTCCTGGATGCGCGAGCGCGCCTGGGTCAGGTTCTGCACCGTGTTCTGCTGATTGGTGATGGTGCTGGTGAAGCGGTTCTGCACCGCGCCCAGGGTCGCCTGCAGGGTATTGACCGTCGACAGCGCCGCGTCCACCGACAGGATCGTCTGGTTGGCAGAGGCCACGGTATTGACGTTCTGGTTGGCCAGGGTGACCGAGGCGTTGATGGCGTAGTTCTGCACCGTGCTCGAGGTGGCGCCGGTGGCCAGGCCCACGGCATTGAGGCCCACGCCCTGGAGCGCCATGGCCTGCTGTGAGTAGATGGTCACGCCGCCGTGTCCCGTGAATGCGGTGCCCTGCGCATAGGACGCAGTGCTGGTGCCGGCGGCACCGGCGGCCAGGCCGCCCGTGGTGTTGGTCACCGTCTCCTGCACCGCGATGTCGCCGCCGTCCGCCGAGGACAGCACCAGATTGCCGCTGGTGTTCAGTGACGCGGTCACGCCGGTCTGGCCCGAGGCCGCGTTGACGGCGTTGAGAACCTGCTGGGTGGTGACCAGCGAGGTGCCCGCCGTGGCCGTGGAGCCCACCGACTGCGAGACGATGCTGACGCCGTTGATGCTCAGGGCATAGCTCGCCGCGCCGGCCGCCGTCGAGGTCACGCCGGTGATGCCGAAGGTCTGGTTGTCGCTGGCCACCGCGGTCACGCCCTGCAGATTGGCGCCGTTGATCGCGCCGGCGATCGCATAGGCGCTGCCCGCACCGTGATAGATGTCCGAACCGACGAAGTTCGCCGACGCGGCCACCGACGCCGTGGCGCCATTGGCCAGGGTGATCGACAGATCGCCGGCGTTGAGTGCGGCGGTGACGCCGGTCGCGGCGCTGGCGGCGGTCGCGATCGAACCCATCTGCGTGGACTTCACGCCCTGGGTCAGGCCGACGCTGATGGTCTGGCCGACGTTGGCGCCGACCTGGAAGGTGGCCTGCCCGAAGGTGCCGTCGAGGACGTTCTGGCCGTTGAAGTTGGTCTGCGAGGCCACGCGGGTGATCTCGGCGAGACGCTGCTGCACTTCCTGGTTGATCTGCTGGCGGTTGGTCGCCGACTGGCTGGCGTTGGCCGCCTCGACCGCCAGCTGGCGGATGCGCTGCAGGTTGTCGGTGATCGAGCTCAACGCGCCGCCGGCCGTCTGCGCCAGCGACAGACCGTCGTTGGCGTTGAGCACGGCCTGGTTGAGACCGTTGATCTGGGTGGTGAAGCCGGTGGCGATGGCCAGGCCGGCGGCGTCGTCGGCGGCGCTGTTGATGCGCAGGCCGGACGACAGACGCTGCATCGACGTCTGCAGCGAATTCTGCGACGCAGTCAGATTGTTTTGCACGATCAGCGAAGACATGTTGGTGTTGATGACTTCCATCACACTCTCCTCGAAGGGAAGGTTGGGGCCGGTACTGCCGGCGCGTGTTGCAAACCGGCGGAGCACCCGGCTGGGATCAGCACCGCCTCGGAGGAGTGGATCGGCGCGACGCGGAGAAACTTGAGCGCGTCAAGCGCTGCGGCGTGAACAAATGTGGCGGGTGCCGGAAACGCGAAAGCCGTCGTGCGGGCGACGGCTTTCGGGAGGATGCGTGCTGTATCGGCCGCACTCCGCGGCACTTGAATGCCGCCCGACGCGACTCAGCGGATGTAGTTGAAAAGCGACAGCCCCTGCACCTTGACGTACACCTGCTGCGCCGCCTGCAACGCCGTCATCTGCATGTTCAGCTGGCTGACGGCGCTGGCGTAATCGACGTCCTGGATCCCCGACAGCGTGGCCTTGACCTGCACGTCGATGTTGCCGTTGGTGGTCTGCTGCTGGGTGAGCATGTTGACGCGCGCGCCGACCTTGGCGCGCGTCTCGGAAAGACGCTGCAGGGCCTGGTCGATGAGCCCGGTACCGAGCTCCTCGGTCCCCGAGAGGTCCTCGCGCACCTGCAGGCCCTGGTCGAGGTCGAGCACCAGGTAGTCCGTCGTCCGCCAGCCGACGTCGATC
>JAJYMF010000183.1 GCA_021787175.1 Pseudomonadota bacterium
ACCGGTTCCAGATGCGGCTGCCAGCGCGCCAGTTCGGCTTCGGGAAGCGCCGCAAGCAGCTTGTTTTGCCGCGGTTCGAAAACAGAGGTCATGCGCACCTTCGAGGTTGGAGGTCGCCGCGGATCGACCACGGAGCACGGGATCTGCTCGATTCTCACCAAGCAGCCGGTTCTTGCTATTGGCGTCAGCAACGGCGCACCCGGATACAGACGCGCCCTGGGTCCACTCATCTGAGCAACGACGCCCCCCTCTCGACGAGCTTCAGCGGCCAGCACCCTACGCGGGGTGCAGAGATCCCATCTGTGCGGTATAGCACATAGGGATCGACGATCCTCGGGAAGTTCCGACGAGGCGGCATGTCACCGCTGGCCATCCCCTGCCTGCCGGCAGTCGCTGAAAACGGGCTCGTCGGATATCTGATGTGCCCGGCGCAAACTTGCAATGTACGACAGCGCACAGACGCGCAATCCACACCGCAGCCATCTTGTCGGCGACAAGATCGCATCGAAACCGATCACCGCTTCACGAGGAGACTTGTGACTCCATCAGAGACTCCGCATTCCATTGCTTGACGTGCTGCAGCACACGGTCTGTCCACTCGCCGCGGGACAGACGACGCAGAGTGAGGGGCACAAGCCCCGAACGCCCGTGCACGGATGCACGGCCGGGCTTTCCGCGACGCGGTATCGATGCGGAAGGTGCGCCGGACTCGGCGCGTCGGAGCAAGGCCAGGAAGGCCTTGTTCCGACCTTTGCCGGCAGGCCCGTGAAAATGCGGGTGGCTTCCCCAAGAAACAGGGGCCGCACACTGGCCTGATCGCGGCAGCGTTGGTGGATGCCCTGGTCGCGTGCAATCGTTTGCTGCTGCGCGCGCCCGCCGATCTGCGAGGCAGGCACCTTCAGGCACATACGCGCGTCTCCATTGATGTGAATCAATGACTTATCGTGATCGCCCCCGATGCCGAAGCAGGCGCCGATGCGGTATCTGCAGGAATTTGCCTCCCCGCTTGCCTCGCCTGCCGCCCAGTCGATACACTTGCACGCTTTGATGATCCGATTTCACAGGAGTTGGCCGTGAAGGTGCTGTCCTCGCTCAAGTCCGCCAAGCAGCGGCATCGCGACTGCAAGATCGTGCGTCGTCGCGGCAAGGTGTTCGTGATCTGCAAGAGCAATCCGCGGTTCAAGGCGCGCCAGCGCTGAAGCCCGACTCGTGAGCGCCCATCGGGCGCCGGGTGGACAAGGGGCCGCTGACGCGGCCCCTTGTCGTTTGCGCGCGCGCCGCAGTTGCCACCGCCGCGGCGGCGACGGGCGCGGCATCCATATCCATTCTGCGGCACGGGCCACGCGACGCCGGTGCGCGCGTGGCAGCCGGGCCGCGCTTCTGCTAAAACGCAGCGGTCGGCGCCACGGCGCCCACTTCGCGGAGATCGTCATGAAACGCACGCTGCTTGCCGCCGCTGCAGTGTTTCTTGCGCTGGGGCTGTCCGCGCCGTCTCCCGCACAGGCGGACACCTTGAAGATGCAGATACGGCGTGAACAGGGCCAATCGATGCCGACGCGCGGCATGAGCATGGCGCAGGTCGAAAAGCGGTTCGGCGCACCTACCAGGAAACTGCCGACCCGCGGCGGCGGAAGCAAGTACCAGCCGCCGATCAATCGCTGGGTGTATCCGGGCTACGTGGTGTATTTCGAGCGCAGCACGGTGATCCATTCGGTGCTCGATGCGCCGCGCGGCGAAAAGCCTTACGCGCCCTGACCGATGATCCGCAATGCTTTCAGGCTGCCTGCCGAGTGGGAACCGCAGGACGGGATTCTCGTGGCCTGGCCGCATGCGGGGACCGACTGGGCGCCGCAGCTGCGCGAGGTCGAGGCGACCTATGTCGCCTTGATCGTCGCCATCGCGCGCTTCGAGCGCGCCGTCATTTGCGTGGCCGATCCTGATTTGCGTCGGCGAGCCCAGCAGTTGTTGACCGCTGCGGGGGCGCCGTCGGCGCGGCTGCAATTCGTCGAGCTGGCTTACGATGATACCTGGCTGCGCGACTCCGGGCCGATCACCCTGGTCGCAGAGGGACGCGGGCGTTTCCGGCTCAACGATTTCCGCTTCACCGGCTGGGGCGGCAAGTACGGCGCCGAACGCGACGACGCGCTGGTTGCGGGGCTGCAGCACACGGGCCTGTTCGGAGCAGCCGAGCATTGGCGCATCGACTTCGCTCTCGAAGGCGGCGCCGTCGAGTCGGATGGCCGCGGCACGCTGCTGACCACGTGGCGCTGCCTGCATCAGCGGCATCCGGATAAGGATCGTGCCGCGATCGAACTCCGACTGCGGCAGACCCTCAACGCGACGCGCGTGCTGTGGCTCGATCACGGCTATCTCGAAGGCGACGATACCGACGCGCATATCGATACCCTCGCCCGCTTCGCGCCCGACGGCTCGATCGTGTACCAGGCCTGCGATGTCGTCGCGGACCCGCACCACGCCGAACTGGCGCGCATGCGCGACGAGCTGGCCGCATTGCGCGATATCCAGGGTCGCTCCTACCCGCTGCGCGCCCTGCCCTGGGCGCAGCCCATCCGCGAGGGCAGCCGTCGCCTGGCGGCGTCCTACGCCAATTATCTCGTCGTCAACGGCGGCGTACTGGTGCCGGCCTACGGCGACCCCGCGGACGCGACTGCCGCCGCGATCATCGGCGACGCGCATCCGGGACGCGAGATCATGCAAGTGCCCTGCCGGCCGCTGATCGGGCAGAACGGCAGCCTGCACTGCGTCACCATGCAGCTGCCGCGCGGCGTGCTGGCCTGACGCCATCCGGCGTTATGATGCGGGATTGTCCGGAACCTACCGATCATGCAACGCACGACGCTGAAAGTGGCGCTGCTGCAGGAACGCGAGCGCGGCAGCCGCGAATCCGATCTCGATGCGATCGAGACCGGCATGCGCGCCGCGGCCGCGGCCGGCGCCGAGCTCGTGCTGCTGCAGGAGTTGCACAACGGCCCCTATTTCTGCCAGCACGAAGATGTCGCCGAGTTCGATCGCGCCGAGCCCATTCCGGGCCCGACCACCGCACGCATCGGCGAGCTGGCCGAGGCGTTGCGCCTGGTGGTCGTGGCGTCGCTGTTCGAACGTCGCGCCGCGGGTCTCTATCACAACACCGCAGTGGTCTTCGATCGTTCGCGCGCGATCGCCGGCCGCTATCGCAAGATGCACATTCCCGACGACCCGGCGTTCTACGAGAAGTTCTATTTCACGCCTGGCGATCTCGGTTTCCAGCCGATCGCCACCTCGGTGGGCAAACTGGGCGTGCTGGTGTGCTGGGACCAGTGGTACCCGGAGGCGGCGCGGCTGATGTCTCTGGCCGGCGCCGATCTGCTGCTGTATCCGACCGCGATCGGCTGGGATCCGGCCGATGCCGCCGAGGAAAAGCAGCGTCAGCGCGAGGCCTGGATCACGGTGCAGCGCGGGCATGCGATCGCCAACGGTCTGCCGCTGCTGACCTGCAATCGCACCGGCTTCGAGCCGGCGCCCGTGACCGGTCGCGGCATCGCCTTCTGGGGTTCCAGCTTCGTCTCCGGACCGCAGGGCGAGCTGCTGGCGCAGGCCGGCACCGATAAGCCCGAGCTGCTTCTGGCCGAGATCGACCTCGGCCGCAGCGAGCAGGTGCGGCGCATCTGGCCGTTCCTGCGCGATCGCCGCATCGACGCCTACGGTGATCTGCTCAAGCGCTACAGCGACTGAACCTTGCGCGCTGCGGCGCGCGGCCCCATCCCGTCGAGCCCCCTTCGTGATCCCTCTCTCCGCTTGAACAGTCCCGCGATCGTCTTGCCTGCAGACCCCCTCGCCGACCAGCCGGTGCAGCGCGTCGAGCGCTGGGGCACCGAATTCGTGCTGCTGGGGACCGCGCACGTCTCGCGCGCCAGCGTCGAGGCGGTGCGCGCGATGCTGGAGCGCGAGGCGTTCGATGCCGTCGCGATCGAACTGTGCGAAAGCCGCGTGCACGGCATGCGCGATCCCGACGCGCTGGGGCGCATGGACCTGTTCCAGGTGATCCGTCAGGGCAAGGCCGGCATGGTCGCGGCCAGCCTCGCCCTGGCCTCGTTCCAGCGCCGTCTCGCCGAGCGTTTCGGCGTCGAACCTGGTGCCGAGATGAAGGCCGCGATGGAGGGCGCCGACACGCGCGGATTGCCGCTGTGGCTGGTCGATCGCGACGTCGGCGTGACTCTCAAGCGCGCCTGGCGCGGCGTGGGCCTGCGCGAACGCTTCGCCGTGCTCGGCAGCCTGGCCGCCAGTCTGTTCGAGGGCGACGACGTAGCCGAGAGCGAGGTCGAGAAGCTCAAGCAGGGCGATCTGCTGGAGGACGCCTTTCGCGAATTCGCGCGCGATTCGGCACCGCTGTTTCACAGCCTGATCGAGGAACGCGACGCCTACATGGCGGCACGGCTGCAGCAGGAGGCACGCTATGCGCCGGCGGTGCGGCGGGTACTGGTGGTGATCGGTGCCGGCCACCTGCACGGCCTCGCCGAGCGGCTGGCCGGTGGCAGCGATGATCCCGACGCGGCGATGGCGACGCTGCAGCGCGTTCCACCGGCGGCGCGCTGGCCGAAATGGCTGGCCGTGGGCCTGGTGCTGGCGGTGTTCGCGCTGATCGCATTTGCCTTCCATCGCAACGCCGCGCTCGGCACCGCGGCCCTGCGCGACTGGATCCTGTTCACCGGCGGCTTCGCCGCGCTGGGCGCCGTGCTGGCCGGCGGGCACCCGCTGAGCGTTCTGGCCGCCTTCGTCAGCGCGCCGCTGAAACCGTTCCGTCCCGGCGTGCCGTCGGGCGCCTTCGCCGGCATGGCCGAGGTGCTGGTGCGGCGCCCGCGCGTCGCCGACTTCGAGGCGCTCAAGCATCAGCTCGCGCACTGGACCGGCTGGTGGCGCAATCGCGTCGCGCGCACCCTGCTGGTGTTCATGCTGGTCAATCTGGGCACCATCGCCGGCGAGTACTTGGCCGGCTATCACATCCTCAAGGCCGTGCTGTGAGACGCGCATGAGGCTCGCGCGCTGGATGTTTCCGCCGGATTGGGCGCATCGCGATGCCGCGGTGCGCCTGCGCGCGGCTCTCGGCGAGGTCCGGCGCGAAAGCGACGACGACCGACTGCAGCGCCTGCTGCACACCGGGTGTACGGGTTGCGCGGCCGGCGATGCCGCGCAGCGTGCCCGCTTTGCCCGCGCCTTCGCGCCGCTGCGCGAGCGCGCGCAGCGGACCTAGGTACTCGTCGCGCCGCGGCGGCGCTCGATGGCGTTGACGCCGACGGCAAATTCCTTCCCGACGAACGGTAGTTGTGACTACTTGACAGTAATAAATATGGTGTTATAGTTAACTACAACACCACTTATCCAACGCGCCCTCAAGGAGGCCGCCATGAAAACGCAGAAGCTGATGATGGTACTGGGCTCGGTGCTGATCACCCTGACCCTGATGGCCGCGATCCGCGCCGGCTTCGACGGCCCGCAGCCGCCGCTGAACCCGGTCGGCGCATCGCCCGCGGTGTCCGCCGCCGGTGTCGCCGCGGCGACGCCGGATCGCAGCCCGCTCGCGACGACAGCCGCCTGAACCCGGAGCCGCCGCCATGCAGCCCATCAAGCTCGCCGCTTTGCTGTCCGCCGCGATGGTGACCGTCAGCCTGCTGGCCGGAGTGCGTGCCGGCTTCGAGGCCACGCCGGTGACGCCGGCGCCGAGCGCCCTCGTCCGCCTTCGGCCGGCGACCGCGCATGACCCTGCGCGGCCCGCCCGCAGCGCCAACCGCGCCGGCGATGCGATCACCATGCCCTACTATTCCTATGGTGCCTCGCTGCCGACCTTGCTGAAGGATTGACCATGACCGTGACCTGGAACGACAGCGTTCCGATCTACCGCCAACTGCGCGAACGCGTGGTGGCGATGATCCTGGACGGCGCCCTGGGCGAAGGCGATCCGCTGCCCTCGGTGCGCCAGGTCGCGGCCGATTTCCAGATCAATCCGCTGACCGTCTCCAAGGCCTACCAGGAGCTGGTGGACGACCGGCTCGTCGAAAAGCGCAGGGGATTGGGCATGTACGTCGTCGATGGCGCCCGCGAGGCGCTGCTGAAGTCCGAGCGCGAGCGCTTCCTGCGCGAAGAATGGCCGCAGCTGTTTGCGCGCCTCAAGCGCATGGGGCTGGATCTGAAGACCCTGCTGCGCGAAGCCGAAAAACTCGAGGAATCCTCACGATGAGCGCCCTGATCGAAGCGCGCAGCCTGCGCAAACGCTATCGCAACACCACCGCCCTGGACGGCATCTCGTTCAAGGTCGAACCCGGCCGCATCGTCGGCCTGATCGGCCCCAATGGGGCCGGCAAGACCACCGCGCTCAAGGCCATTCTCGGCCTCACCGATTTCGCCGGTGACCTGAGCGTGCTCGGGCTCGATCCGCGCACGCAACGCGATCGCCTGATGCAGCAGGTCAGCTTCATCGCCGACGTCGCCGTGCTGCCGCGCTGGCTGCGTGTCGGCGATGCCGTGGACTTCGTCGGCGGCGTGCACCCGCGCTTCAATCGCGCCCGCTGCGAGCAGTTCCTGGCGCGCACCAAGCTGCAGTCGCGCATGAAGGTGCGCGAGCTGTCCAAGGGCATGATCGTGCAGCTGCATCTGGCGCTGGTGATGGCGATCGACGCGCGCCTGCTGGTGCTGGACGAGCCGACCCTGGGCCTCGACATCCTCTACCGCAAGCAGTTCTATCAGAGCCTGCTCGAGGACTACTTCGATGCCGAGAAGACCATTCTCGTCACCACCCACCAGGTCGAGGAAGTCGAGCACATCCTCACCGACCTGATGTTCATCCGCGACGGCCGCATCGTGCTCGACGCCAGCATGGACGCGATCGGCGAACGCTACGCCGAAGTGCTGGTCAACGCCGATCGCGCCGAGGCGGCGCGCGCGCTCAAGCCGCTCGACGAGCGCCAGGTCTTCGGCAAGAGCATCTTCCTGTTCGACGGCGTCGATCACGCGCAGCTCGAGGCGCTGGGCGAGATCCGCCGGCCGGCGATCGTCGACCTGTTCGTCGCCACCATGAAGGGGACCTACGCATGAAAACGTTCGCCTGGCTGGTCAAGCGCGAATACTGGGAGCGCCGCGGCGGGATGCTGTGGGCACAGGTGGTCTGCGGCGGCGTGCTGGTGCTGGTCAGCCTGTTGGGTCTGCTGATCGGAACGGTCGCACTGCGCGCCCACGGCGGCATGGATACGCAGATCAACGTCGGCGTGCCGCTGGGTCAGCTGATCGGCCATCCCACCGCCGCGCAGATTGCGCAATTCGGCCTCGCGCTCGACGCCAGCATGATCAGCTTTGTCGGCATCGGCTCCATGGTGCTGGCTTTCGTGCTGTTTTTCTATCTGCTCAGCGCGCTCTACGACGAGCGCAGGGACCGCAGCATCCTGTTCTGGAAGTCGCTGCCGGTTTCCGACCGCGACACGGTGCTGGCCAAGGTGGTGACCGCGACCGTGCTGGCGCCGGTGATCGCCATGATCGTCGCGCTGGCGGCGTATTTCGCGGTGCTGATCCTGCTCAGCCTGTTCGCGCTGCTGCACGGCGGCAATCCGGTGACTCTGCTGTGGCTGCCTTCGCATCCCCTGATCATGCTGACCAAGCTGATCATCGCCCTGCCGCTGAATGCATTGTGGGCGTTGCCCACCGTCGGCTGGCTGCTGCTGTGCTCGGCGGCGGTCCGCGCGGCGCCCTTCCTGTGGGCCGTACTGCTGCCGCTGGCGGCCGGCGTGCTCAACGGCGTGATCAGCCTGATGGGCCTGCCCGGCGTTCCGGGCGCGCTGATGTGGAACATGGGCGTGCTGCGCCTGCTGGGCAGCACCTTCCCCGGCTGGTTCGGTCATCTGATGGCGACGCGGCCGGGCAATTTCGACCCCCTGCGCGACGGCGTGCTCGGCTTCGACCTGCTGGGCCGTGGCTATGCGATGCCCAGCCTCTGGATCGGCGCCGCGATCGGCGTCGCGATGATCGCCGCAGCGATCGCTTTCCGCCGCCGCAACAGCGATCTCTGATCACGGGCTGCTCTCCGGAAAGAA
>JAJYMF010000167.1 GCA_021787175.1 Pseudomonadota bacterium
GACCACCACCGCGCAGCTCGCCCTCAACCTGCCGGCCAACGCGACGCCGCCGACCAACCCGGTGTTCAATCCGGCCGACCCGGCCAGCTACAACCAGTCGACCTCGTTCACGGTGTACGACTCGCTGGGCGCGACGCATACCGCGACGACCTATTTCGCCAACACCGGCGCCGGCACCTGGGATACCTATCTCTACATCGACGGCACGGCCGCCGGCGGCGCGCAGCCGATCGCCTTCAACCAGAACGGTGCGCTCACCACACCCGCCAGCGGGCAGCTGGCCTTTCCGCCCACCACCATCAATCCGGGCGCCGCGCCATTGACGATCTCGCTGGATCTCACTAATGCCACGCAATACGGCAACTCGTTTGCCGTCGGCTCGATCAACCAGAACGGCTATCCGACCGGCACCATGACCGGGCTCGACATCAGCGCCACCGGTGTGGTGTCGGCGCGTTTCTCCAACGGCCAGTCGCAGCCGCTGGGCCAGGTGGCGCTGGCCAACTTCGCCGACCCGCAGGGCCTGCAGAAACTGGGCAACACCACCTGGGGCCAGACCTATGCCTCGGGCGCGGCGGTGCGCGGCGCGGCCGGCAGCGGCACCTTCGGGCAGATCCAGTCGGGCGCGCTCGAGGACTCCAACGTCGACATCACCGCGCAGCTGGTCAACATGATCAAGGCGCAGCGCAACTACCAGGCGAACGCGCAGATGATCCAGGCCGACGGCAAGGTCACCCAGGCCATTCTCAACATCACGCCCTGAGGAATCCGGCCGTGGATCACTCCATCTACCTCGCCATGAACGGTGCCGCGCAGACTCTGCGCGCACAGGCCGAGAACAACGCCAATCTGGCCAATGCCAGCACCACCGGCTTCAAGGCCGAGCTGGCGGCGTTCAAAAGCGTGCCGGTGCTCGGCACCGGCCTGGCCACGCGCGTCAACGCGGTGGAGAGCGGCAACGGTTTCGACGCCAGCACGGGACCGCAGATCACCACCGGGCGCGAACTCGACGTGGCCGTGCAGGGCCAGGGCTGGATCGCCGTGCAGTCGCCCGACGGCAGCGAGGGCTACACCCGCGCCGGCGCTCTGCAGCTCACCCCCGAAGGCCTGCTGACCACCGCCGCGGGCCAGCCGGTGCTCGGCGACGGCGGACCGATCTCGGTGCCGCCGCACAGCAGCCTGAAGATCGGCGCCGACGGCACCGTCTCGGTCGTGCCGCTGGGGCAGCCGGCCAGCGCCGTGGCCTCGATCGGGCGCATCAAGCTGGTCAATCCGGCGCCGGCCGATCTCAGCCTCGGCGCCGATGGCCTGATGCATCTGGCGGGCGGAGCCACCGCACCCGGCGACGCCACCGTGCACCTCGCAGCCGGCGTGCTCGAGGGCAGCAACGTCAATCCCGCCGAGGCGCTGGTGCGCATGATCGCGCTCTCGCGCCAGTTCGAGATGCAGGTGCGCGGCATCAAGACCGCCGACCAGAACGCGCAGGCTGCGACCCAGCTGCTTTCGCTCAACTGACACCAGTCGACGCCGCGCGCGTCGGGAGAAGTCCATGTTCAACGCCCTGTGGATCGCCAAGACCGGCCTCGACGCGCAGCAGACGCGCATGGCGGTCACCGCCAACAATCTCGCCAACGTCAACACCACCGGCTTCAAGCGCTCACGCGCTGAGTTCCAGGACCTGCTCTACCAGGACATGGGCCAGCCCGGCGCGCAGACCTCGCAGCAGACGCAGTCGCCCTCGGGCTTCATGCTGGGGACGGGTGTGCGCGTGGTCGGCACCGAGAAACTGTTCACCCAGGGCAACCTCGAGCAGACCGGCAATCCGCTCGACGTCGCCGTGCAGGGGCGCGGATTCTTCCAGGTGCTGATGCCGGACGGCAGCGTGGCCTACACCCGCGACGGCTCGTTCCATCTCGACAACACCGGCCAGATCGTCACTGCGCAGGGCTATCCGCTGCAGCCGGCGATCCAGCTGCCGGCCAACGCGCAGAGCGTGACCATCGGCAGCGACGGCACGGTCAGCGCGCAGGTTCCCGGGCAGGCCGCGCCGACCCAGGTCGGCAGCCTGCAGACCGTCGACTTCGTCAATCCCTCGGGATTGCAGCCGACCGGCGACAACCTCTATGCCCAGACCGCGGCCAGCGGCACGCCGCAGGCGGGCACGCCGGGGCTCAACGGACTGGGCACGCTGGCGCAAGGCTCGCTGGAGACGTCCAACGTCAACGTCGTCGAAGAGCTGGTCAACATGATCGAGGTGCAGCGCGCCTACGAGATGAACTCCAAGGCGATCTCGGCGACGTCGAGCATGCTGCAGTACGTGACGCAGAACGCGTGAGGCCGCTCGCCATGCCTGCCGCCCGCCACGGTTTCTGCGCGCTCCTGCTGGCTGCGCTGGCCGGCTGCGCCGGCGCGCCGCCGCACGACGATCTCGCCTATGCGCCGACGCTGCCGCCGGCGCAGGCCGCGGCGCCGCCGGCCGACGGCGCGATCTGGCACGACGGCCAGGACATGCAGCTCTTTTCCGACCCCAAGGCGCATCGCGTCGGCGACATCCTGACCATCACCCTGGTCGAGTCCACCCAGGCCAGCAAGAAATCGAGCACCACCACCGCCAAGAAGGACAGCGAGACGCTGGGCGCGCCGACCCTGCTCGGGCAGGCGGTCACGCTCAACGGCAAGCCGCTGTCGACCTCGCTCTCCGGCGACCGCAGCTTCAACGGCGCCGGCTCCAGCAGCCAGAGCAACCAGCTGACCGGCGAGATCACCGTGACCGTGGCCCAGCGCCTGGCCAACGGCAACCTGATCGTGCGCGGCGAGAAGTGGCTGACCATCAACCAGGGCCGCGAACTGGTGCGCATCACCGGCATCGTGCGCCCGCAGGACATCGGCCCCGACAACACGGTGCCGTCCACGCGCGTGGCCGACGCGCACATCGTCTACACCGGCAGGGGTGCGCTGGCCGACGCCAACACCCAGGGCTGGCTGGGGCGGTTCTTCAATTCCAAGTGGTGGCCGTTCTGAGCCCGGAGCCGTCCATGCGCCGTCTGATCCCCGTCCTCGTGCTGGCGCTGGCCGCGCTGCTGGCCGGCCCGGCGCGCGCCGACCGCATCAAGGACATCGCCCAGGTGGCCGGCGTGCGCTCCAATCAGCTGGTGGGCTACGGCCTGGTGGTGGGGCTGGACGGGAGCGGCGATCAGACCAGCCAGGCGCCTTTCACCACGCAGAGCCTGGAGAACATGCTGCAGCAGTTCGGCGTCACCGTGCCGCCCACCGTGCGTCCGCAGCTCAACAACGTGGCCGCGGTGATGGTGACCGCCGATCTGCCGCCGTTCTCGAAGCCCGGCCAGAGCATCGACGTCACCGTCGCCTCGATCGGCAATGCCAAGAACCTGCGCGGCGGCGCCCTGCTGATGACCCCGCTGCGCGGCGCCGACGGTCAGGTCTACGCCGTGGCGCAGGGCAACGTGGTGATCGGCGGAGTCAGCGCGCAGGGCAAGAGCGGTTCCAGCGTCGCGGTCAACATCTCCAACAGCGGCCGCATCCCCGGCGGCGCAACGGTCGAGCGTTCGGTGCCGACCGCCTTCGCCGCCGGCGGGCCGCTGGTGCTCAACCTCAACACGCCGGATTTCACCACCGCCAGCCGCATGGTCGCGGCGATCAACCAGGCCTACGGCGCCGGCACCGCGCGCGCCGACGATGCCACCTCGGTGACCGTCAACGCGCCGGCGGACCCCGCCCAGCGGGTGACCTTTCTCGGATCGCTAGAGGACGTCGCGGTCGATCCCGCGCGGGCGCCGGCGCGGGTCATCATCAACGCCCGCACCGGTACCGTGGTGATCGGCTCCGACGTCACGGTATCCGCCGCCGCGGTGGCCAGCGGCAGCATCGAGGTCAGCATCGGCGAGCAGCCGGCGGTCAGCCAGCCGGGCCCCTTCAGCAACGGCCAGACCGCGGTCGTGCCGCAGTCGAGCGTTCAGGTGACCGAGCACGGCGGCCACATGTTCAAGTTCGGGCCCGGCGTCAGCCTCGACCAGATCGTGCGTGCGGTGAACCAGGTCGGTGCCTCGCCCAGCGACCTGGTGTCGATCCTGCAGGCGCTGAAGGCGGCCGGCGCGCTGCACGCCGAACTGGTGGTCATCTGAGGCCCGCGCGATGAATCCCCTGTCACTGCCGACTGCCGCCGCCGACGTCTCGGTCTACACCGATTTCAGCGGGCTCAACCAGCTCAAGGCGCTGGCCGGCCGCGACAGCAGCGCCGCGCTGGACAAGGTCGCGCGGCAGTTCGAGGCGGTGTTCACGCAGATGCTGCTGAAGTCGATGCGCGAAGCCAGCTTCGGCGGCGGCATCCTCGACAGCCAGGAGTCGGACGCCTACCGCAGCCTGTTCGACCAGCAGCTGGCCGTGACCCTGTCGCAGCGCGGCCCGGGTCTCGGCATCGCCGCCATGCTCGAGCGGCAGCTGGGCGGTCGCGCAGCGCGCGCTTCCCGTCCCGGAGCGGACCCCGCTCGCTCGCTCGGCGCCGCCGGCGGCATCGAGCCCGGGGCGGTGTCCGCTGCCATGACCGGTTCGATATCCGGTGCGGCTACGACAGCGACCGCGACGGCGAACGACAGCGACACGATGATCGGCGCGATCGGCGGCGCCCTGCGCGGCTTCGCGCAGCGCTGGCTGCCGGCCGGGCCGCAGCAATTCGTCGAGGCCATGGCGCCCTACGCCGAGGCCGCGGCACAACGTTTGGGTGTGTCGGCGCGCGCGTTGCTGGCGCAGGCGGCACTCGAAACCGGCTGGGGTACGCACATGCCTCGGCGCACCGACGGCACGCCCAGCTTCAATCTGTTCGGGATCAAGGCCGGCAGCGGCTGGACGGGCGAACGCGTCAGCGTGCCGACGCTGGAATTCGAAGGGGGTCTGCCGGTGCGCCGCGTCGATGCGTTCCGCGCCTACGCCTCGCCGGCCGCGGCGTTCCACGATTTCGCGCAACTGCTGGCCTCCACGCCGCGCTACGCGGCGGCACTGGGCCGGGGCGACGACGTGCGCGGCTTCGCCGCGGCGCTGGTGCATGGCGGTTATGCGACCGATCCCGATTACGCCGACAAGGTGGCGGCGCTGGCCGACAGCGCGCCGATGCGCGCGGCGCTGGCGGCGCTCAAGAACGGCCTCGGCCTGCCGTCGAGCAGGCCATGAAACCATCACGCGATCCTGCCAACGGGAGACTCATGTCATGCCGGATCTGCTGAGTCTGGGCGTGTCCGGCCTCAACGTGTCGCAGCTTGCGCTCGACACGACCGGGCACAACATCGCCAACGCCAACACGCCCGGCTACAGTCGCCAGAGCGTGCAGGTGGGTACCGAGCCGCCGATGCAATTCGGCAGCTTCTGGATGGGGCAGGGCGCGCTGGTCCAGGGCGTGCGGCGCAGCTACAGCCAGTTCCTCAACACGGCATTGCAGACGGCCAGCACGGGCCAGGCGCAGCTGACCGCCTACAGCGACCTCGCCAGCCGACTCGACAATCTGATGGCCAGCAGCAGCGGTGGCGTGCAGCCGGCGCTGGACGGCTTCTACGGTGCGATTCAGGATCTCGCCAACAATCCCGCCGATGTGCCGACACGCCAGGCGCTGCTCGGCAAGGCGCAGGCGCTGGCCGCGCAATTCCAGGGGCTGGCCGGCCAGTTCGGGCAGTTCCAGGGCGAGATCAATCAGCGCCTGGCAGGCGATGTCAGCCAGATCAACGGCCTCGCCCAGGGCATCGCCAGCCTCAACGGCCAGATCGTGCAGATGCAGGGCGCCGGGCAGGCGCCCAACGACCTGCTCGACCAGCGCGACGCCCTGCTGCAGAAACTGGGCGGACTGGTCGGTGTGACCGCGGTACCGCAGGACAACGGCACCCTCAACGTGATGGTCGGCAACGGCCAGCAGCTGGTGCTCGGCACCCAGGCCAGCGCGCTCAAGATCGTGCCCAATGCCTATGATCCCGGTCGCAGCGAGGTCGCCCTGGCGGGCACCGGTACCGTGATCAGCGGACAGCTGAGCGGCGGCGAGGTCAGCGGCCTGCTGACGGTGCGCGACCAGGTGGTGATCCCGGCGCAGAACCAGCTCGGCCGGGCGGCCACGGCCCTGGCCATGGCCGTCAACGCCCAGAGCCATGCCGGCATGGACCTGCGCGGCAATCTCGGCGGCGACCTGTTCAGCGTGCCGGCGCCGACCGTGCTGCCGTCGTCGGCCAATGCGGGCAGCGCCAGCGTGGCCGCCAGCGTGACCGGCAGCGCGCAGCTCACCGCCTACGACTACACGCTGCGCAATACCGGCTCGGGCTGGACCCTGACCCGCAGCGATGGCACCGCCGTGACGCTTGCCGGTGCCGGCACGGCGGCCAGCCCGTTCACCGCCGACGGGTTGAGCCTCGTCGTCAGCGGCGCCGCCGCCGTCGGCGACAGCTTCCAGATCCAGCCGACACGCAACGCCGCTGCAGGATTCGCGCTGGTGATCAGCGACCCGTCGGCGATCGCGGCCGCGCTGCCGGTACGGTCCAGCGCCGCCTCCGCCAATACCGGCAATGCCGGCATCGGCACGCCCAGCGTGACCAACGCGGCGAATCCGCAGCTGCTGAGTCCGGTCACGATCAGCTTCACTTCGCCCACCACGTACCAGATCAACGGCGCCGGCAGTTATGCCTACAGCAGCGGCGGAGCGATCGCGCTCAACGGCTGGAGCGTCGCGATCAGCGGCACCCCCGTTGCCGGCGACAGTTTCAGCGTCACCTCGAATGCCGGCGGCGTCGGCGACAACGGCAACGCGCTGGCGCTCGGCGCGACCGCGTCGCTGGGCGTGCTCGACGGCGGCGCGACCACGGTCGGCCAGGCCTACGGACAGCTGGTCGCGGGAACCGGATCGCTGACCCAGCAGTCGCAAACCCGGCTCGTCTCGCAGACCGCGCTGGTCAATCAGGCGACGTCGGCGCAGCAGTCCGTCTCGGGCGTGAATCTCGACGAGGAGGCCGCCAGGCTGGTGCGCTATCAGCAGTCCTATCAGGCCGCCGCGCACGTCATCGCGACGGCGCAGACGATCTTCCAGAGTCTGCTCACCGCCGTCGGAGGCGCCTGACCATGCGCATTTCCACTTACTGGTCGCAGCAGCAGGCGGTCAACCAGATGCTGGAAAACCAGAGCCGGCTGGCGGTGACCCAGCAGCAGATATCCAGCGGCAGCAAGCTGCTGTCGCCCGCCGACGATCCCGCCGGTGCGGCGCGCGCGCTGGATCTCAATTCCTACGACACGGCCATCCAGCAATACGCGCGCAACATCAGCTCGGCGACCTCGCGGCTCGGCATCGAAGACAGCGCGCTGTCTTCGGCGACCACCTTGCTGCAGAGCGCCCGCACGCTGGCACTGGAGGGTCTCAACGGCAGCCAGTCGGACGCCTCGCGCCAGGCGATCGCGACCCAGCTCGACCAGCAGATCGCGCAGCTGCAGCAGATCGCCAACACCCAGGATGCCAACGGTGAATACCTCTTCGCCGGCAATGCCACGCGCACGCAGCCGTTCACGCAGGCCGCCAATGGCAGCATCGTGTATGCCGGCGACCAGGGTCAGCGCCAGGTCGCGCTGGCTCCGGGGCAGACCGTCGCCACCGGCGATCCGGGTTCGGCCGTGTTCATGCAGGTGCCGACCGGCAACGGCAGCTTCGCGGTGAATGCCGCGAGTACCAACACCGGCACCGGCGTCGTCGGCTCGACCGCGGTCAGCGACCCGACGCTCTGGTCGCCGGCCGGCTATTCGATCCAGTTCACCGCGCCCGGCACGTACCAGGTGCTCGACGCCACCAGCACCGTGATCGCCAGCGGCAGCTACAGCGACGGCGGCAGCATCAGTTTCAAGGGCATCAGCATCACCCTCAACGGCACGCCCGCCGCCGGCGACACGTTCGCGGTCGCGCCCAGCGGCACGCAGAGCGTGTTCGCCAGCCTGCAGTCGATCGCGGCGGCGCTCGCGACGCCTGCCGACACGGCGACCCAGCGCGCCGCGGCCGGCAACCAGATCAACGCCGCA
>JAJYMF010000338.1 GCA_021787175.1 Pseudomonadota bacterium
CGGCACGCGGCTGGCCTTCGGCACCCTCGCCGCGCTGCAGCCGCTGCGCTACATCGAGGTCGACGGCCGCGTCGCGCTGGTGCCGGATCGCTACGCGCCGTTCCTGTCGATGGCGCCGCAGCTGGAGCTGGCCGCGCCCGCTCGCGCGGCGTCACACTGACTCCATGCCCGAGCTGCCGGAAGTCGAAACCACCCGCCGCGGCCTCGCACCGCATGTCGAGGGCCGGCGCGTGGTCGCGGTGACGCTGCGCCGGCGCGACCTGCGCTGGCCGATTCCGCGCGCATTGTCGACGCGGCTGCCCGGCCAGCGCATCGATGCGGTCGAGCGGCGGGCGAAATATCTGCTGCTGCGCACCGCCGCCGGCAGCGCCCTGCTGCATCTCGGCATGTCCGGCATGCTGCGCGTGCTGGCGCCGGAGACGCCGCCGGGTCCGCATGACCACTACGATCTCGTGCTCGACAGCGATCGCGTGCTGCGCTTCACCGACCCGCGCCGCTTCGGCTGCCTGCTGTGGCAGGCGCCCGGCATCCTGCATCCGCTGCTGGCCACCCTCGGTCCGGAACCGCTGTCGGACGCCTTCGACGGCGATCTGCTCTGGCATCGCTCGCGCGGACGGCGCGCGCCGGTCAAGGCCTTCCTGATGGACCAGGCGATCGTGGTCGGCATCGGCAACATCTACGCCGCCGAGGCGCTGTTCGCCGCCGGCATCCGCCCGCTGCGCGCCGCCGGCGCGGTGTCGCGCGCGCGTTACGCGCTGCTGGCCGCCGCAGCCAAGCGCATCCTCGCCCACGCGATCACCCGCGGCGGCACCACCCTGCGCGATTTCCTCGCGCCCGACGGCGCACCGGGCTACTTCGAGCAGGAGCTGTTCGTCTACGGCCGCGCCGGCGAACCCTGCAGGATCTGCGGCACACCAATCCGGGTAACCCGCGTCGGCCAGCGCTCGACGTTCGACTGTCCGCGCTGCCAGCACTGACGTGGCACGATCCGAAGCCTGCGTCTCTCCGGCACCGGCAAACGCTGATGATGCCGGCCTTTGCGGTCGTGAGGCAGTGCAGCATGCGCCCGCGTACGGATTGGATTACCGTGCCGCGGCGGTGCGGCCATGCAGCGCAGTCGCTGCCGTGCCTCGATCCATCCCAACACGCAAGCACCCATTCCAAGGAGATCGTCCCATGCTACGTACCCGAACCCTCGCCGTGGCCATTGCGGGTGCGCTTGCTCTCGGCACTGTCGTCACCGCCGAGGCGGCGCCGTTCGACAACATCTTCGTGTTCGGCGACAGCCTGAGCGACAACGGCGATCTGTCGCTGGCGCTGGGAGGCCCGCGCTCGCGCTTCACCACCAACCCGGGCACGGTGGCGGTCGAGAACATCGCCAGCTATTACGGGCTGGCGCTGAATCCGTCGGTCATGGGCGGCGGCGATTTCGCCTTCGGCGGTGCCGGCATCATCAACAACTCGCCGGGCACCCCGTCCAGCGTGCCGCTGCTGCCGATGCAGTTGGCGCAATACCTGGCCGCCAGCGGCGGCAAGGCCGATCCCAACGCGCTGTATTCGGTGTGGGGCGGCGCCAACGACATCTTCTACAACGCCTACGTCGCCGGCATCGGCGGCCAGACGCCCGCGCAGGCGCAGGCCGCGATCATCGCCGCCGCGCAGGGCGAGATCGGCATGCTGGCGCAGCTGCAGGGCGCGGGCGCGCGCTACGTGCTGGTGTTCAACCTGCCCAACATCGGTCTGACGCCGTCGGGCACGGCCCAGGGGCCGGCTGGATCCGCCGCGCTGACCGGCCTGTCGGTCACCTTCAACAGCGCGCTCAACACCGGGCTGGCGCAGTATTCGGGTCCGCTCAACATCATCCCGGTCAACGCCTTCGCCGTGCTCAACGAGATCATGGCCAACCCGCAGGCCTACGGCTTCACCAACGTCACCACGCCGGCCTGCGGCGCCAATTCGAGTTCGCTGCAGTGCGGCCCGGCCGGATCGGGCGCGCCCTACACCTATGCCGCCGGCACCCAGAACACCTACCTGTTCGCCGACGGCGTGCATCCGACCACGGCTGCGCACGCAGCGCTGGCGCAGTACGTCGAATCGATCATCAACGCCCCGGGGCAGCAGTCGCTGCTGGCCGAGGCGCCGCTGGCGCTGTATGACGCGCACCAGCGTGCCATCGACGGCCAGCTGATGGTCGACGGCAGCGGCTCGGCGCCCTCGGGCGTGCGCTTCTTCGCCAACTACGACTACGCCCACCAGCGCTTCAACGCCGGCTCCAACAATCCCCGCGCCAGCGCCAACGACAGCGTGCTGACGCTGGGTGCCGATGCGCGTGCCAGCGACGCGTTGTCGGTCGGCTTCGCCCTGGGCGTCGCCAACCAGAATGTCGGCGACAGCGGCGCCGGCGGCTTCAAAACCCAGGACCTGCTGCTGAGCGGCTACGGCGCCTATCGCATGGACAACTTCTGGGTCAGCGGCAGCGCCAGCTTCGGCACGCTCAACCTCAACCAGATCACGCGTCGCTTCCAGATCGGCGCCGCCGTGCGCAGCGAGTCGGGCAAGACCGCCGGTTCGCAGACGGCCTTCAACGTGTCCGGCGGCTACTGGTTCGATCTCGGCGGCTTCCGTACCGGCCCGCTGCTCAGCCTGACCCGGCAGCAGGTCAAGATCAACGGCTACAACGAGAACGGCAGCGACTCCAGCGCGATGTATTTCGGCCGCATCCAGCGCACCTCCACGGTCGGCCAGCTCGGCTGGCAGCTCGAGGGCCGCTACGACATGGGCGACACCAGCCTGCGTCCGTTCGCCTCGGTGGCGTATGCGCACGATGCCGACGCCAACCCGATCAACGTTTCGGCGGGCCTGCTGACCATGGCCGGCAGCTTCACCCTGCCGGGCTTCACGCCGGACCGCAACTGGTACACCGCCAGTCTCGGGGTGATGGCCCGCTTCAGCCCGACCCTGACCGGCTACGTCGCCTACAACGGTCGCTTCAACGACTCCAGCCAGAAGATCAACGCGTTGAATCTGGGTGTGCAGTTCGCGTTCTGAGCACGAGCGCCATTGGCCTGCGGCGGTGCAGTCCCCGCAGGACGCCCATCAAAAAGCCGTCCGGTTGCGGACGGCTTTTGTTTGTCGCCAAGATCGCAGCGTACCGCTATTTCTTGCCCGCCCGCACCTGCGCGAGCATCGCCTCGGCATCGCTGCGGAGCGCCTTGGCTTGGTCCATACCGAGTGCTGAGGTCGTACCCGCGACGAGGCGGCGGTGCAGGATCAGGTTGCCCTGCTCGTCCCAACCCGCCCGCGCCACGCTTTCGGGCTTGCGTGCGCTGCTGCTGGCGAGATGCTCCTGCACCACCACCCACGGTTTGCCGTCGAGGTAGGCAAAGTCGGTGCGGGTGTAGCCCTTGTCGCCGGCGTCCTCGCGCTCGCGAATGAAGCGAATGTCGCCCTTGGCGTCGCGGAAGGTCTGCCAGCCGCGCGATACCGTCTCGGTCGCGGCCGAACCTTCGGTGTACTTCATGCCGCCGATGCGGCTCTTCAGCTCCTCGAATCCGGCCAGCGCCTTGTCGCCCGGGGTCGGCTCGGCGCGCAGCTGGATGGCGATGGTGCGCGGCTGGCCCTTGGTCAGCACCGGATAGGCGATCGCGGTGTCGAAGTGGCGGTCGCCGTCTTCCATCGTCGCGTGCACGACATACAGATCCTGCGGGTTGATCTGCTGGGGGTCGAACGCAAGGCTGAAGTTCAGCGGCAGGGCATCCACCGGCGTGATGGTCTTGCTGGCGACCGCCACCTGCGGCTGCACGCTCATGTCCACCAGCGACAGATCGAGCCGCGCCTGACCGGTCAGCGTGCGCGGCGGCTCCAGGCTGACCGTGCCGGTGATGGCGTTGGCGTCGGCGGCCGGGGCGGCCGTGTCGCCGGGCGTCTCCGACGATGGCGACGACGAGCCGCTGCATCCTGCCAACAGCAGGGCAGCGACGGCGACGGCAGGAAGAACAAACGTGCGCATGGAATCACCTCGTGGGACTGCGGCTTGGGGGCGGAATGGCGCACGCACGGGCACGGATACGTGAACGCATTTCCTGATGGGGAACGATCAGGATAGCGCCGGCCCCGTTAAGTTCCAAGAAAGCCTCACCGCGGAACCGGGCTATCGATTCCATCGAGATGCTCCACTAGTCTTGGCCGTCGATCACCGCGAGATCCGCCATGACCCGTCCGCTCGGTATTTTCCTGCTCGCCCTGCTGTCGCTGGCCGCGCTGCCGGCCGCGGCCGCACGACCGCCGGGCGCGCCGGCGGCGACGTCAGTCCAGCGCGAATCGGCCTGGCAGGCGCACCAGGCACTGGCTGCGGATTCGCCGTTCCGCGCCATGCACTGGCGCTCGATCGGGCCGACCGCGCAGGGCGGCCGCGTGGTCGCGATCGCCGGCGTGCCCGGGCAGCCGGATACCTTCTACGTCGCCTACGCCACCGGCGGTGTCTGGAAGACCACCGACAACGGCCAGCACTTCGTCCCGCTGTCGGACCGCCTGCCGACGATGGCCACCGGCGCGATCGCGGTCGATCCCGAACACCCCGACACGCTGTGGGTGGGCACCGGCGAAGCCAACTCCTCGCGCTCGTCCTACGGCGGCATGGGCCTGTTTCGCAGCAGCGACGGCGGCAGGACGTTCACCGCGATGGGCCTGGCCGGTTCCGATCGCATCGCCCGCATTGTCGTCGATCCCAAGGACTCGAACACGATCTACGTCGCTGCGCTGGGCAAGCTGTATTCGACCGGCGGCGAACGCGGCGTGTACCGCTCGCGCGACGGCGGCAAGACCTGGCGGCAGGTGCTGGAAGGCAGCACGCCGTGGACCGGCGCGATCGACCTGGCCATGGACCCGCGCAATCCCGACGTGCTCTACGCCGCGCTGTGGGATCGCGAGCGCACGCCGTGGAACTTCCGCGGCGACGGCCCCGGCTCGGGCATCTGGAAGTCCAGCGATGGCGGCGACCATTGGACACGATTGGGCGACGGCTTTCCGACCGGGACGGACGTGGGCCGCATCGGTCTCGCCATCGCGCCCAGCCGGCCCGACGTGATCTACGCCAGCGTCGACAACTGGGCCAAACTGCCCAGGGACGAGCGCGACCTCGGCGGCAGCCCGCTGTCGCCGCAACGGCTGCAGACCATGACCAAGGCCGAGTTCCTGCGCCAGAGCCCGCAGGCGATCGAGGCCTTCATCCGCAACAACGATCTCGACACCGCGCTGACCGCCAAGACCCTGATCGCGGACGTGAAGAGCGGCAAGGTCACGCTTGAACAACTGCGCGACAAGCTGCGCGATGCCAACGCCGACCTGTTCGCCACCGACATCCGCGGGCTGGAGGTCTACCGCTCCGACGATGCCGGCGCGCACTGGACCCGCGCCAACGAGAAACCGCTGCGCGACGTCTACTACACCTACGGTTACTACTTCGGCCAGATCCGCGTCGCCCCCGATGACGCCAACCGCGTCTACGCCGAAGGCCTGCCGCTGATCACCTCCAGCGATGGTGGCAAGACCTGGCGCGGTCTCAACGATCCCAACGTGCATGTCGACTACCACGAGCTGGTGATCGATCCGGCCAACCCGAAGCGCATGATCGCCGGCAACGACGGCGGCCTGGCCATCACCTACGACGGCGGCAAGCACTGGACCAACCTCAACCACCAGGCCGTCGGCCAGTTCTACAGCGTGACGTACGACTTCGCCGAGCCGTTCAACGTCTACGGCGGCCTGCAGGACAACGGCGCGATGATGGGATCGAGCGCCACCAATCTGGCCCTAGGCGACGACTGGAAGAGCATCGGCGGCGGCGACGGCATGTACGTGCAGGTCGACCCGCACGACGCCAAGCGCGTCTACACCGGCTATCAGTTCGGCTGGTACCAGCGCAGCGGCCCGCACGGCGTGCACGAGGTGCGGCCGCGACCGCCGCTTGCGGCGCCGCCGCTGCGCTACAACTGGACCACTCCGATCGAGCTGTCGCCGCACAACGCCGACGTGGTCTATTTCGGCAGCAATCGCCTGTACCGCTCCATGGACCGCGGCGACACCTGGCAGGCGATCAGCCCCGATCTGACCACGTCGGCCAAGCGCGGCAACGTACCCTACGCGACCATCACCACGCTGGCCGAGTCACCGGCGAAGTTCGGCGTGATCTGGGTCGGCACCGACGACGGCAACGTCTGGGTGACGCCGGACGGCGGCGTCACCTGGAACCACGTCGATGCCGGCCTGCCGCAGCGCTGGGTCAGCCGCGTCGAGCCCTCGCACGTCGATCCCGAGCGCGCCTACGTCGCGCTCAACGGCTATCGCGACGACGACATCACGCCCTACCTCTACCGCACCGACGATCTCGGCAGGCACTGGACCGACATCGCCAAGGGTCTGCCCGCCGAGGCAGTCAACGTGGTGCGCGAGGATCCCGACAATCCCGACGTGATTTACGCCGGCACCGACCGCGGCGTGTACGTTTCACTGGACCGCGGCGATCACTGGCAGTCGCTGCAGGCGAACCTGCCCGACGTGCCGGTGCACGACCTCGCCATCCAGCCGCGCGACCGCGACCTGATCGCCGGCACCCACGGACGCAGCGTGTGGATCCTCGACGCGCTGCCGATCGAGGAGCTGACGCCGGCGCTGATGCGCGAATCGCTGCATCTCTACCCGGTCGCCGACATGCAGGCGCAGCGCGACTTGTGGAGCCGGCCGGCGCACTGGTTCGACGAAACGCCCGAACTGCCGCAGCTCAGCGGCAGTTACTGGTCGGATGCAGCCGGCCCGGTGACCTTGCGCGTCCTCGACGCAGCCAACCAGCCGGTGCAGTTCTGGACGGCGACCGCGATCCGCGGCGTCAATCGCTGGCGCTGGGATCTGCTGCTGGACCCGAAGCTGGCGCTGGCCGCCGAGAACGCGCGCCTGGTGCGCGAACACCTCGATCCGGCCACGATCAACTGGTCGGAGCGCCCGGTAGCGCAGGCCATCGACCTGGGCCAGCGACTGTACGTCACGCCGGGCAAGTACACGCTGGAGATCACGCGTGGCGGCGAGACCTCGCGCTCCACCTTCGAGATCAAGCCGCCCGAGCCGTACAAGCCGCGCGTCAAGCCGCCGTTCGAACCGCGCCGGACCGACCGCTGGCTGCCGCGCATGGACGCCGCGGCTCCATCGCCGGCCGCCGCCGAGCGCACCATGGAGGCGGCCGGCCACTGACGCGTGGAGCGGGCCTGGCGGCACTCCGCCCAGACGGCCTGGGCGGGGGATGTGCGGAGTGCCCCAAAAGCGACGGGCCGATCGGTGAGGATCGGCCCGTTGGGGATAAAGCCCTTGGCGGTGACCTACTCTTGCATGGCTAGAGCCACACTACCATCGGCGCAGGTGCGTTTCACTTCCGAGTTCGGGATGGGATCGGGTGGGACCACACCGCTATGGCCGCCAAGGAGACGGAGCGGGCAGCGCGGTGAGGCGCCGGCCCGGCAGGGTATAAACCTGGGTAGTGACGAGTGTGACTCTGGAGCGACGTGCGCTGAGGCGCGAAGCGTCTTGGGGTTATATGGTCAAGCCGCACGGATCATTAGTACGCGTAAGCTCAACGCATTGCTGCGCTTACACATCGCGCCTATCAACCAGGTGGTCTTCCTGGGTCCTTCAGGGGCCTTGGGGCCCGGGAGGTCTCATCTTGGGGCGCGCTTCCCGCTTAGATGCTTTCAGCGGTTATCGCTTCCGTATATAGCTACCCGGCGATGCCACTGGCGTGACAACCGGAACACCAGAGATACGTCCACTCCGGTCCTCTCGTACTAGGAGCAGCCCCCCTCAAACCTCCAACGCCCACGACAGATAGGGACCGAACTGTCTCACGACGTTCTGAACCCAGCTCGCGTACCACTTTAAATGGCGAACAGCCATACCCTTGGGACCGGCTACAGCCCCAGGATGTGATGAGCCGACATCGAGGTGCCAAACACCGCCGTCGATATGAA
>JAJYMF010000166.1 GCA_021787175.1 Pseudomonadota bacterium
TCCCGAGCCCCGAGTCCCGAGTCCCGAGTCCCGAGTCCCGAGTCCCGAGTCCCGAGCCCCGAGCCCCGAGTCCCGAGTCCCGAGCCCCGAGCCCCGAGCCCCGAGTCCCGAGTCCCGAGTCCCGAGTCCCGGGTCCCGGCTACCGGTTACCAATTATCGGCTACTGATTTCCGCTCACCGCTCACCGCAGCAACACCTCCAGCGCCTTGCCCGCCGCGGCGAAGGCAAATGCGCCGGTGACGTGGGTGGCAGCGCCGAGACCGGCGCCGCAGTCGAGCTTGAGCGCATCGCTGCCCGCGGGCCGGCGTCCGCAAACGCTGCCATCCGCTTGCGGATAGCGCACGTTTTCCAGGGAATACACCGCCGGCACGCCGAAGAAGCGATCGGCATTGCGCGGGAAGCCGTGCTCCTGGCGCAGCTGCTTGCGGATACGCGAGAGCATCGCATCGTGCTCGGTACGCGAGAGATCACGCACCTGCACGCGCGTCGCATCCGTGCGGCCGCCGGCCGAGCCGACCACGACCAGCGGCAGCCGGCACCGGCGGCATCCGGCGATCAGCGCCACCTTGACCCGCAGTGCATCGCAGGCGTCGAGCACGAGGTCGCAGCCCGATGCGTAGATCGCATCGAGGGTGTCCACCGTCGCGAACCGCTCCTGCGCCTGCATCCGCAGCGCCGGGTTGATCGCGGCGAAGCGCTCCGCCAGGACAGCGACCTTGGGCCGGCCGTACTGCCCCTCGAGCGCGTGCAGCTGGCGACTGGTGTTGGACACGCAGACTTCGTCGGCGTCGATCAGCGTCAACGCGCCGACGCCGCTGCGTGCCAGGGCTTCTGCCGCCCACGAGCCCACGCCGCCGACGCCGATCACGGCCACGTGCTTGCGCGCCAAGCGGGCCGCGCTGCCGCGTCCGTAGAGGCGATCGATGCCGGCGAAACGGGGATCGTGAGCGGAGCTCATGGGGCGGCGAGGCTAGCATGCAACAAACGATCCCCGCGGCCGCGGCCATCGCAAGCGCGCCATCGCAAGCGCATCGTAATCGGAAGCCTGGCCTGCGTCGGCTATGCTCGCGCGCTTTGCGGAGGTCGCCATGCGCTCGCTGATCCTGCTCGTGCTCGGCATCGCCATCGGCGCCATCGCCGCGTTCCAGGTCGGCTCGGTGTGGCACCAGCGCGACGCCTATCCGCGCGGCGTGATGGCGGTGATGCAGCATCATCTCGGCGCCCTGCATCAGGAGATCGTCGGCAACCAGTGCCCGATTGTGCAAAGCGCCCTGCATCTGGACTGGCTGCAGCGCATGGCCGGCGCGATTCCGGGTGCCTTGCCGCAATACGGCCACGATGAGCATTTCCAGAACTTCGTGCACCGCCTGCAGGGCGAGATCCGCACCACCCAGAGCCCGCCGCCGGGCGAGTGCGCGGCCCTGGAACCGCGTATCCGCGCGATCGGCGGCGCCTGCGAAGCCTGTCACGCCGAATACCGTTGACGCCGATGCCGAGGCGTCAGATGCGCTGCCTGCCGCGCAGCACATCGGCAAACATCACCCAGTCGCCGAGCAGGCTGTAGAGCGGGTGGCGAAACGTCGCCGGGCGGTTCTTCTCGAACCCGTAGTGGCCGATCCAGGCAAAGCCGTAGCCGGCGACCGGCGCCAGCAGCAGCCACAGCGGCTGGCGCACCCACGCCGCGGCGATCACGATCGCGATCACCAGCGCGCTGCCGATGAAGTGCAGGCGACGACAGGTGCGGTTGCGATGCTCGTCCAGATAGTACGGATAGAACTCGCGGAAACTGGCGAATTCGCGCATGACGCTCTCCCGTGCAAACCGAACCGAGGCGAAACGGAGCGTGAATCTTGCATCAATTTGCCGCGGGCCGTCAGCGAACCCGATGCCGCCCGCACCCGTCCAAGCGTCAGGTTTGGCCGAACGGGAGTTCGATCATGAAACGTACGCTGATCCTTGCGGGCACCCTGCTCCTCGCCGCACCGCTGGCCTACGCCACCGGCCTGGCCGCGCGGCTTTCCGGTACGGCGGCGTGGGCCACCGCCGCCGCCGCGCCGGCCGATCTGCAGCAGCAACTGGGCAGTGAGCGTGGCCTCGACTGTCGCCTCGAACGCTACGCCGCGGGCAGCACCCTCGATTGCGTGGTCCGGCGGCCGCTGTCGGTCATGGGCATGACGGTCAGCGAGTTCTACATCGCCGACGACGACGCCGGCAACCGGCAGCTGCGTCTGGTGCTGCTGCCGCCTGCCGCCCGCGTGGAGCGCACCGTCGCGCGCGCGCTGAAAGCCGGTTTCACGTCCGCCGGCAGCGATCGCTGGACCTGGTCGTCTGCGGCCGCAGCGAACCGCAGCATCGAGATCAGCGCGCGCGAGGATGGCCGCGGCGAGCTGGCCTTCATCATTCGCCAGCCGCTTTCGCCCTCCGCCATCGCCGCAGGCGCCACCGCGAGCACCGGCGTGATCGAGGGCGCCATCGCGATTCCCGACCGGCTACCGGCGATGCAGGTCTGCGCGGTCGACGCCGACGGCACCTCGATCTGTGCGCCGGTCGCGGCCGGCGCCAGCCGCTACCGCATCACCGGGGTGCGTCCGGGCACCTACTGGGTCGTCGGCTATGCGCGCGGAAGCGCGGCGCACCCCGCCTATGCCCGCGACTTCAGCACCTGTCCGGCAGGCAAGGCCGAATGTCCCAACGGCATCCTGATGACGATCGCGGTCCATGCCGGCCAGGTGCTGCGCGCGGACCTCGAGCGCCGCTTCGAACGACTGCCGGTCAACCTGCGGCGGATCGACTACGCCCCGGCAGCGGGTCGCTCGGCCTGAGGTGTGCCGAGTCCGCCTCAGCGCCCGGGCAGCGGGATCGATTCGTTCTCGCCGGGCACTTCGCCGAAGCGGCCGGCCGACCAGTCGGCCTTGGCCTGCGCGATGCGCTCGCACGAGACCGCGACGAAGTTCCACCACAGACGCGGCGGCGGGCCGAACGGCGCGCCGCCGAACAGCATCGCCTTGATCGGTGTCAACGCACGCAGGCGACCGGGCATGCCACCGGGCTCGACCGCCAGCTGACCGGCTTCGATGCGCCGGCCGGCCAGTTCCGCGCTGCCTTCGAGCACATAGACCGCGCGCTCGTCGTGCTCCGCCGGGAGCTCCAGCTCGGCGCCGGCGTCGGCCTCGCAGGCAAGATCGAACATCGGGAAGCACACGGCGACCGGCGCGCTGCGCCCGTACGCGCTGCCCGCGATCAGCCGCAACCGCATGCCCTCCTGCTGCCAGTGCGGCAGGCTGGCCGCCGGGTGATGATGGAACGCGGGCGCACATTCGGCCTGCTCCGGCGGCAGCGCCACCCAGGTCTGGATGCCGTGCACGCGATGTCCGGCTGCGCGCAGATCGGGTGGCGTGCGTTCGGAATGGACAATGCCGCGCCCGGCGGTCATCCAGTTGACGTCGCCGGGCAGGATGTCCTGCACGCAGCCCAGACTGTCGCGATGGCGGATCGCGCCGTCGAACAGATAGGTCACCGTGGCCAGGCCGATGTGCGGATGCGGGCGCACGTCCAGTCCGCGGCCCGGCGCGAAATCCGTCGGACCCAGGTGATCGAGGAACACGAACGGCCCGATCATGCGCCGCTGCGCGTGCGGCAGCAGCCGGCGCACCGCGAAGCCGTCGCCGAGATCGTGCACGTGGCCGGACAGCAGCAGGCGTTCGGCGATGCCCATGGCAGGCTCCGGCAGAGGTCGGCGCGCGCAGTCTACGCGGCGGCTTTCACCAGGCGCGCAGATACTGCCGCGGTGTCGGGATCGATGCGCCCAGCGCCTTGGCCGCGCGACGCGGGAAATACGGATCGCGCAGCAACTCGCGCGCCATGATCACCACGTCGGCCTGGCCGCTGGCGAGGATGGTCTCCGCCTGCGCCGGCTCGGTGATCATGCCGAGCGCACCGGTGGCGATGCCGGCCTCGCGCCGGATCGTCCCGGCGAACGGCACCTGGTAGCCGGGACCGGGGGTGATCTTCTGCGCTGCGGTCAGACCGCCCGAAGACACGTCGATCAGGTCCACGCCGAGCCGCTTGAGATCGCGCGCCAGCGCGAGGCTCTGCGCCAGATCCCAGCCGCCCTCGGCCCCGTCGGTCGCGGAAATGCGAATCCACAGCGGCAGCTCGGCCGGCCAGGCCGCGCGCACAGCGGCGGTCACCTCCAGGGTCAGGCGCATGCGGTTCTCCAGGCTGCCGCCGTAGCCGTCGCCGCGGCGATTGCTCAGCGGCGAGAGAAACTGGTGCAGCAGGTAACCGTGCGCGGCGTGCAGCTCGATCAGGCGGAAACCCGCGTCGTGCGCGCGTCGCGCCGCGGCGACAAAGGCATCGATGACGGCGCGGATGCCGGCCGCGTCCAGCGCCTCCGGCTGCGGATAGTCGTCGGCATAGGCCATTGCGCCGGGCGCGACGGGCGTCCATCCGCCGGCGCCCGGCGCGACCGCCTTGCCGCCGTCCCACGGCGCCGCCGTGCTGCCCTTGCGGCCGGCGTGTGCCAGCTGGATGCCGGGAACCGCACCCTGCTCGGCGATGAAGCGCGCGATCGGCGCCCAGGCGTCGCGCTGGGCGTCGTTCCAGATGCCGGTGTCGGCCGGCGAGATGCGTCCGCGCGCCTCGACCGCCGTGGCCTCGGCGATCACCACGGCGGCGCCGCCGACCGCACGCGAACCGAGATGCACCAGATGCCAGTCGCCCGGCACGCCGTCGGTGACGCTGTACTGGCACATCGGCGACACCACGATGCGATTGCGCAAGACCAGGCTGCGCTGGGCCAGCGGCGAGAACAGATGCACGGGCGAACTCCTCGACAAAAGGCGATCGCGGCAGGTTGGGGGCGTGCCGGCGCCGATGCAAGCGCGCGCGAGGCACCGGGTTGCCGCGTCCGCGCGTCGCATGCCGTCAGCCGGACCCGATACGGTCCAGCCAGGCCACGATGCGCGCCGCGACCGGACCCGGTGCGCTCATCCAGCCGAAATGACCGATGCGTGCCGCGGCGAACTCGGCCGGCGCCAGCACCTGCGACTCGCGCACCGCCCGCGGCATGCAGGCGAGCAGGCCAGCCAGCGAAGCCGCCGGCACCATGCGATCGTCCGCCAGCCGCAACCCCAGCACCGGCAGCCGCAGGGCGGCGAGCGCTACCTGCAGATCGACGTCGAGACCGCGTGCAACGTAGCGTCCGCGCGCTCCGCTCGCCGCCCAGTCGGCGATCACGCCGCGCGCCTCATTGCCGGCGAAGCGCAGGCGGCGTCCGGGGTAATGGCCGAACAGCCGTGCCAGCAGCGGCGCGCTGAAGTACAGGCCGCGCAGCGCCAGCCGCCAGGCCGGCGGGAACGTGCGCCAGTCCGGCACGCCGCCGGCCACGGCGACCAGTCCCGCGATTGGGGCCGGATCACGGGCCGCGGCCAGCGCGGCCAGTTGCGCGCCCAGACTGTGGCCACCCAACAGCCACGGCACGCCGGGATAGGCGGCAGCGGCAGCGGTCCGGCTGGCCGGGATGTCGATGGCGAGCAGTTCGCGATAGCCCCAGTCGCTGCGGCGTCCGGCGCGGCGATCGCTGCTGCCCAGGCCGCGCCATTCGTGCACCGCCACGGCAACGCCCTGCTGCGCCAGCGCCGCAGCCAGCGGCAGATAGTGTCGCGCGGCGACACCCATCGCCGGCAGCCAGAGCAGGCCCGCACGCGGCCACAACGGGGCTGCCACGATCAGCTCGCTGAGAGCGCCATCGGCGGCGCGCAGCGGCAGGGTCCGCGATATGATCGCGTCATCAGCCGCCGCGCGGCCGGATGGTGGCGGCGTGATCGTGTTCACGGTTGGCTCCTCTGTGATATTCGGCATTCGGCAACGATGGCTGGCATGGTCGCTGCAGCGCAAGCTCGGTGCGGCGACCGCTCGTCGCGTCGAAGGAATCGGGATGCCGTTTGCACATCACCGTGCCGTTCGCGGATGGATGCTGCTGCTGAGCCTGCTGCTGAGCGCCGTCGCGACCGCATCGGCCCGCGACTGCCAGGCACTCGATGCGGCCTGGCTGCCGCCGGCGCCAGGCCAGAGCGCCGCGGTCATCCGCTCCGGTGCGTTCACGGGCACCCTGCATGCATTCGATCCGCAGCGGCTGTGGCGACCGCCACGCAATCCCGACGGCGTCTGGGTGCGGCTGCAGTCCGCCTGCGGCCACTGGCCGCAAGCACCCCACGTGCTGGTGATCCGAACGCCGGGGCTGGGCACGATCACCCTGCTGCCGGCGCAGGGGCCACCCGTGCGCGATGCGCTCGAGGACAGCGACCGCACGCGCTGGCATGCCGCCGGCATGGTCGCCTTTCCGTTGCAGACCCTGCCCACCGGTGCCGCGCCGCTGTGGCTGCATTTCGAACCGACCCGCGCGCTGGGCAGCACGGTGACGCTGCACCTGCTCGACACTCCAGCGTTCCAGCGCACCCAGCTGCGCTGGGTCGCCTACGTCAGCGCGGCACTGGCAATTCTCGTCGGCATGGCGCTGACCGCGCTGTGCTTCGCCGTGCTGCTGGGCGACGGCGCCTATCTGCTGTACGCCGGCTACGTCGGCAGTTACGCGCTGCTGCAGGCACTCGCCAGCGGCTATCTGTTCCAGCCGCTGGGTCTGGGTTGGGCGGTGCCCGATCCGGTGGCGCTCGGCCGCGCCGCCGGCGCGCTGTCGGGCCTGTTCAGCATCTTGTTTGCCTGGCGGCTGCTGGATCTGCCGCGCCACCTGCCGCGGCTGGCGCCGCTGGCGCTGATGGCTGCCGGCCTGTTCCTGCTGATCGCAACGTGCGCCGCGATTCCGCTGCCCGCGGTGCAGACGTTTGCCGGCCGCCTGCAGAATCCCGTAGTCCTGTTCGCCGGGCCGACGCTGCTGATCCTGTGCTTTCTGGCGCTGCTGCGCGGCAGCCGCTACGCCGGATTCTTCCTCGCCGGCTGGCTGCCACTGGTGCTGCTGACGGTGGTCGCCAGCGCGCAGCACTTCGGCGCGTTGCGCGACTGGACCTGGCTCGATCCGGCGACCCTCGGCGCCGCGGCGCTGGAGGCGCTGGTGCTGTCGGCGGCACTGGCCGACAAGACGCTTGCCGCTCGTCACGAGCATGCGCAGATGCGGCTGCTGGCCGAGACCGACACCCTGACCGCCGTGTTCAACCGGCGCACGCTGCTGGATCGCCTGCAGGCGCTGATCGCCCAGGCCCGGATCACGCAACAGCCGCTGGCGCTGCTGTTTCTCGACATCGACCACTTCAAGGCGCTCAACGACCGCTACGGCCACCGCGTCGGCGACGATGCCCTGACCGCCATCGCGTACACGCTGCGGCAGATCCTGCGCAGCGACGACGCCGTGGGCCGCTACGGCGGCGAAGAGTTTCTCGTTGTGCTGCCCGGACGCGATGCGGCACAGGCGGAGGCCATCGCCGAACGCCTGCGCACCGCCATCGCCGCGCACGCCATCGGCGGCGATGCAGACGACGGCGGCCTGACCGTCAGCATCGGCGTGGCCGTCCTGTGCGCCGGCGCCGTCGGCTGTGCCACGTCTCCCAACCCCGCCCGCAGCCCCGACATCTCTCCCGCACCAACCCACCGCCACGAGCTGCGACTCGACCTGGGCCTCGGCGCATCCAGCTTCGCAACCCGCGGCGGAACGCCCTGGAACGCCGGCAAGTTCATCCGTCGGGATCGCTACGAAGGCGCCTTGCTCGCCGACGGCCTCGGCGGCTACGTGTCTTACTCGAAGGGCCTGGAAGATCCCGGGCGCGAGCTCACTCGCTGGGTCCAAAGGGACGTGGAGCTCGGGGCACAGTGGACGGTCGCAGAGCGAAGGAGCTCGCACATCCACGCGCAGCTCACGCTCGGGCTGGGCGGCGTGTACTCGTGGATCCGTTCGGGATCCGTGGACAACTACGAACCCATCCTGCTGGTATTCGGCAGCGGCAGCCCTTCCACGTGCGATGAGCTGGTCGACGGCGGTGCGTTGCAG
>JAJYMF010000270.1 GCA_021787175.1 Pseudomonadota bacterium
CGCTGTCGCGCGGTGTACGTCCGGGAAGACGGAAACGTGGTGATCACCGCGCTGCCGTATCAGGTGTCGCCGTCGAAGATCCTCGAGCAGATCGCCGCGCAGATGCGCGCCAAGAAGCTGCCGATGATCGAGGACGTGCGCGACGAGTCCGATCACGCCAACCCGATCCGGCTGGTGCTGGTGCCGCGCTCCAGCCGCGTCGACCTCGACGCGATGATGCAGCACCTGCTGGCGACCACCGACCTCGAGAAGAGCTTCCGCGTCAACCTCAACATGATCGGCCTCGACGGACGCCCGCAGGTCAAGGGACTGCGCGCGATCCTCGGCGAGTGGCTGCGCTTCCGCACCGACACCATCACGCGTCGTCTCAACCACCGTCTGGCCAAGGTCGAGCGCCGCCTGCATCTGCTCGAAGGCCTGCGCATCGCCTACCTCAATCTCGACGAGGTGATCCGCATCGTTCGCAGCGAGGATGAGCCGCGCCCCGTGCTGATGCGGCGCTTCGCGCTCAGCGAGGAGCAGACCGACTACATCCTCGAAACCCGCCTGCGCCAGCTGGCGCGGCTGGAGGAAATGCAGATCAATGCCGAGCGCGACCAGCTCGAGGAAGAGCGCGCGCGGATCAGCGTGCTGCTGAAGTCGCCGGCCAAGCTGAAGTCGCTGCTCAAGGACGAACTCAAGGCCGATGCCGCGAAATACGGCGACGGACGCCGCGCGCCGCTGGTCGAGCGCGAGGTCGCGCAGGCGCTGGACGAAAGCGCCCTGGTCGCCTCCGAGCCGGTGACCGTGGTGCTGAGCCAGAAGGGCTGGGTGCGCGCGGCCAAGGGTCACGACATCGATGCCGCCGAGCTGAATTTCCGGGAAGGCGACGGCTTCTGCGCCGCCGCCGCGGGCCGCACCACGCAGCAGGCGGCCTTCATCGATTCCACCGGACGCAGCTATTCGACGCCGGTGCACAGCCTGCCGTCGGCGCGCGGCAACGGCGAGCCGCTGACCGGGCGCTTCACGCCGCCGGCCGGCGCGCGCTTCGACGCGGTCGCGATCGCGGATGCCGAATCGCGTCTGGTGCTGGCCTCGGACTTCGGCTACGGCTTCGTCACCGCCTTCGAGACCCTGTGCGGACGCAACAAGGCCGGCAAGCAGGTGATCCACCTCGAGGACGGCGCGCGCGTGCTGGCGCCGGCCGCGGTCGCCGACCCGGCGCGCGACCGCATCGTGGTCGCCACCAGCGACGGCCATCTGCTGATGTTCTCGGTCGCCGAACTGCCCGAGCTGGACAAGGGCGGCAAGGGCAACAAACTGATCGAGATCCCGAAAGCCAAATTGATCTCGGGCGAGGAGCGCGTGGCCGGCGTCGCCGTGGTGAGCGAAGGCGTCGGCGAGGTCACCCTGCATGCCGGTCAGCGCAAGCTGATCCTGAAGTGGCCCGATTTGGTCGCGTACGGCGGCAATCGCGCCAGCCGCGGCGGCCTGCTGCCGCGCGGCTTCCGGCGCGTGGAGCGGGTGCAGGGTGCTGCATGAGCGCCGCGGAGTGCTGATCCGGTGATCGCGCTGCGTCGTGTGCTGCGCGTCTGGCGCCTGCCGCTGCTGCTGGCGGCCCTGCTGGTCGCGCTGCAGGCGCTGGGCCTGCGCGATGCGCTCGAATACCGGCGCGCTGCGGTGCTGCACGGCCAGCTCTGGCGCCTCCTGACCGGCAGCCTGGTTCATCTCGGCTGGGTGCATCTGTTGCGCGATCTGGCTGGCCTGTTCCTGATCTGGGGCCTGTTCGCGCCACGCCTGGGCGAGCGCACCGGACTGGCGCTGGTCCTCGCCTGCGCCATGGCGGTCGGTCTCGGTCTGCTCGCCTTCAGTCCGCAGATCGCGTGGTACGTCGGCATCTCGGGGGTGCTGTTCGGCCTGTTCTGCGCCGGCGCGCTGCTGGAATGGCGCAAGCGCCCGTTGTACGCCGGCGCGCTGCTGCTGGGCATGGCGGCGGTGATCGGCTGGACCCTGCATGCCGGCGCCCTGCCCGGCGAAGCGCGCGATCTCGGCGGCGCGGTGGTGCCGCAGGCGCATCTGTATGGCGCGCTGGGGGGCGCGGCCTTTATCCTGCTGCGTCAGGGATGGCTGAGGCTGCGCGCGATGCGCGGCGCAGGGGAAGGTCGCTGAAGTCGTCATTGCACATGCGCTGGGGATCCTCCACCCGCTGGCTGCCGCGCCTGCTTTGGGCCGCCGCCCTGCTGCTGGGGTTGCTGGCGGCGTGGAATCTGCTGCGCACCGGTTTGCTCGTGCGCGCCGCGTTGCATCCGGCGCTGCCCGCAGCGTTGCCTGCGAGCGCTCCGTCGTCGAGTCCGTTCGACCGCCTGCTGGCCGCGCACCTGTTCGGCGGCGGCGACAACGCGGCCGCGACGGCCTTGCTCGGTTTGCGCCTGGAAGGCGTCTATGCCGCGCACGACGGCCACGGCTATGCCCTGCTGGCCGGCGCCGGCAGTGCGCCGGCTCGCGCCTACGCCAGCGGTGAGCGGCTGCCCGACGGCGTGGTGGTGGCTGCGGTCTACCCCGATCGCGTGCTGCTGCGCACCGCGGCAGGAGTCGCCGCCCTGACGCTGCCCAAGCCGGCGACGACCGGCACCGAAGAGCCGCCCGTCGCGGCTGCGGTTCCTGCCGCGATTACGGCAGCCGGGACACCGGTGGCGGCCACGGTGCAATCGGCCGCGGCATCCGCACCTGAACCGGCCCCCTGGCCACCGACACGTGGCGGCATGCTGAACTTCGGTGCGCTGGGCCGCGCCCAACCGGTGATCGAGGACGGCCGCATCGCCGGCTATCGGGTGCTGCCGGGTGTCAATCCGGTGTTGCTGGTGCGCCTTGGCCTCAGGCCGGGTGACGTGATCACCGCGATCGACGGCACGCCGCTGGGCGGTCCGGTGCAGGCCATGCAGGCCGTGCAGGGGCGGCTGCGCGATGGCCAGTCGCCGACGCTGACCGTGATGCGCGACGGCCGCACGCTCAATCTCGGCCCGCAGGCACCCTGATGCCGGTACGGGCATCCACCTGCCGCCAGCCGGTGCGGAACGAGCGATCGCCGCGGGTTCCGGCACGGCTGCGGCCGGCTGTTACGATCCCTTTTCCTTTTGCGGTCCCGCCATGACTCAGCGCATCACCCTGTCGTTCCTTCTGCTGATGCTGGCGCTGGCGCTGCCGCTGCGGGCCGGCGCGCAGAGCGCACCAGCGACGGCGACGGCGACGGCGGCCGGTAGCGAGGTCACGCTCAACCTGCGCGACGTCGACATCCGCACCCTGATCGACACCGTGTCCAAGGCCACCGGCGTCAACTTCGTGGTCGACCCGCGCGTGCGCGGCAACGTCACCGTGGTGTCGTCGTCGCCGATGGACCGCGACGCCCTGTATCAGGTGTTCCTGTCGGTGCTGGACGTGTACGGCTACTCGGCGGTGCCGGCCGGCGCGGTGGTCAAGATCGTGCCGGCGATCAACGCCCGCCAGAGCCTGCAGCTGCACGGCCAGGGCGAGGAGATGGTCACCCGCGTCATCCGCGTGCAGAACGTCGGCGTGACCCAGCTGGCGACGATGCTGCGCCCGCTGCTGCCGCCGCAGGCGCTGCTGGCGGCCTACCCGCCCGGCAACATGCTGATCGTCACCGACCGCGCGGACAACGTCGCGCGGGTCATGCGCCTGGTCGCCCAGCTCGACCGCCCCGGCGAGGCCGGCATCAGCGTGATCCAGCTGCAGCACGCTTCCGCCGAGGACGTCGCCCGCACCATCAACGAGCTGCAAGAGCCGCCGGCGGGCGCCGAGTCCGCCCTGCCGCTGGCGCGCGTGGTGGCCGATCCGCGCACCAACAGCATCCTGCTGGCCGGCGACGGCGCCGCCCAGGCGCGCGTGCGTGCCCTGATCGGCCGCCTCGACGTGCCGCTGCCGCAGGCCGGCAATTCGCGCGTGGTGTTCCTGCGTTACGCCAAGGCCGAGGACATCGCCAAGGTGCTGGGCGAGATCGTCTCGCACCAGCAGTCGGCCGACGGCAAGACCAAGTCCGCGACCGAGGGCCCGGTCAACATCCAGGCCGACGGCGCCAGCAACGCGCTGATCCTGACCGGCCCGCCGGACAAGTTGCGCGATCTGCGCGAGATCGTGCGCCAGCTGGACATCCGCCCCAAGGAAGTGCTGATCGACGCCATCATCGCCGAGGTCTCGGGCGACCTCTCCCGGCAACTCGGCGCGCAGATCGCCGTGCTGCCGCAGCGCGGGTCCAGCCAGGGTCCGGCGGCGCTGACCAACTTCAGCAACGGCGCGCTGCCGCTGACCACGCTGGCCGCGGGCTCGGCGGCGACCGCGGGCGCGCTGGCGGGCCAGCCCGGCCTGCTGCTGGGCTTCGGCAGCAACCGCGCCGGGCAGACCCGCTACGGCCTGCTGCTGAACGCGCTGTCGTCCAACTCCGCGACCAACATCCTGTCCACGCCCAGTCTGCTGACGCTGGACAACAAGGAGGCCGAGATCGTCGTCGGCCAGAACGTGCCCTTCCTGACCGGCAGCTACAGCACCACGCAGACGCCGACCGGCGGCGGCGTGGTCAGCAGTCCGTTCCAGACCATCGAGCGCAAGGACATCGGCATCACCCTGAAGGTGACGCCGCAGATCAACCTGGGCGACAGCGTGCGCCTCAAGCTCGAGCTGACGGTGTCGAGTCTGGCGCCCTCGGTCACCGGCGCCACCGACCTGATCACCAACAAGCGCCAGATCAAGACCGTGGTGATCACCGACAGCGATTCGATCATCGTGCTCGGCGGCCTGATCCAGGACACCTACAAGGACTCGGTGCAGAAGGTGCCGCTGCTGGGCAGCCTGCCGCTGATCGGCCACCTGTTCCGCTCGACCTCGCGCGAGCGGCAGAAGCAGAACCTGATGATCTTTCTGCACCCGGTGATCCTCGACAATCAGGCGCTGGCCAACGCCTACACCGCCGAGAAGTACCGCGTGCTGCGCCAGCAGCAGAACGCACCGATCCAGGGTTCGCAGAGCGATGCGCCGACGCCGATGCCGCCCCTGCCGGAGAACCTGCAGCATTTCGCGCCGGCGCCGCCGAATCTGCCGCCGGCCCGATCCGCACCGGCGCCGGCCGCCAGCGCGGCCTCTCCCGGCAAGGCCGGTCCAGCCCCCGCGCCCTCCGCATCCGCCACACCGGCGGCCGCCGCCAGCGCCGTTCCGCCGCATGGATCGCGCTGAGGCCCGCGATACCGCCCCCGTCACCGCAGCGGGCGTCGCGGTCGGTTACGGCTATGCCAAACGCCACGGCGTGCTGGTGGACGTGGACGCGACCCAGGCCCGCGTGCGCCATCGCGGCCTGCCCGACCCGCGCGTGCTGGCCGAGCTGGCGCGCACGCTGGGCCGGCCGCTCCAGCTCGAGCGCCTCGACGATGCCGAGTTCGAGCGCCAGCTGACGCGCCGCTACGGCGATACCGGCCCCGGCGGCGCGCAGGCGATGATGCAGGATCTGGGCGAGGATATCGATCTCGCCGCCGCGGCTTTGGCCCTGCCCGAGCCCGAGGATCTGCTGGAGAGTCAGGACGACGCGCCGATCATCCGCCTGATCAACGCCATCCTCGCCCAGGCGGTACGCGAAGGCGCGTCCGATGTGCATATCGAGCCCTTCGAGGGCCGGCTGTCGGTGCGCCTGCGCGTGGACGGCACGCTGCGCGAGGTCCTCGAGCCGCCGCGCGCGCTGGCCGGCACCATCGTCTCGCGCATCAAGGTGATGGCGCGCCTCGACATCGCCGAGAAGCGCCTGCCGCAGGACGGCCGCATCAGCCTGCGCGTGGCCGGGCATCCGGTGGACGTGCGCGTGTCCACCCTGCCCTCGGGCCACGGCGAGCGCGTGGTGCTGCGCCTGCTCGACCGCCAGGCCGGCCGTCTCGATCTCGGCGGCCTGGGCATGGACCCCGACACCCGCGCGCGCCTGGTACGCCTGATCCGCCAGCCGCACGGCATCCTGCTGGTCACCGGCCCGACCGGCTCGGGCAAGACCACCACCCTGTACGCCGTGCTGGCCGAGCTCAACGACCGCCGCCGCAACATCCTCACCGTCGAGGATCCGATCGAATACTTCATCGACGGCATCGGCCAGACCCAGGTCAACCCCAAGGTCGACATGAGCTTCGCGCGCGGCTTGCGCGCGATCCTGCGCCAGGACCCCGACGTGGTAATGGTCGGCGAGATCCGCGACCTCGAGACCGCCGAGATCGCCGTGCAGGCCAGCCTGACCGGTCACCTGGTGCTCTCGACCCTGCACACCAACACCGCGATCGGCGCGGTGGCGCGCCTGCGCGACATGGGCGTCGAGCCCTATCTGCTGGCCTCGACCCTGATCGGCGTCGCCGCGCAGCGGCTGGTGCGCCTGTTGTGCCCGCACTGCCGGCGCGCGCAGCCGGCCAATGCCACCGAGCGCGCCGAACTGGGGTTGGGCGAGATCCCGGCAACCCTGTTGCATCCGGTCGGCTGCCCGGCCTGCCATGGCGCCGGCTACGTTGGCCGCAGCGGCATCTACGAGGTGACGCCGATCGACGATGCGCTGCGGCGCATGATCCATGACGGCGCGGCCGAAGCGGACCTCGAGCTGCATGCACGACGCCACGTGCCCGGCATCCGTGCCGACGGCGTGCGCCTGGTGCTGACCGGCGCGACCGCGCTGGAAGAATTGCTGCGCGTCACCCGCAGCGCGGAGTGAGCCGGTGCCGGCCTTCGAATACGTCGCGCTCGACCCGCAGGGGCATCGCCGCAAGGGCGTGCTCGAAGCCGACACCGCGCGCCAGATCCGCCAGCTGCTGCGCGACGGCGGCCTGCTGCCGCTGGAGGTCGAGGCGGTCGAGGAGCGCGGCAGCGGTCCTCGGCGTACCCGCCGCACGCGCCTGCGCGCCGACGAACTGGCGCTGCTGACGCGCCAGATCGCGACCCTGCTGGCGACCGGCGCGCCGGTGGCCGACGCCCTGCAGACCGCCGCGCGCCAGGCGCGCCATCCGCGCATCGCCCGCGTGCTGCACGGCGTGCGTGCCCGCGTGGTCGAGGGTCACGGCATGTCGGTGGGCATGGCCGATTTTCCGGGCGTATTCGACGAGGTGTTCCGCGCCACCGTCGCCGCCGGCGAGCAGTCGGGCCGGCTCGATCCGGTGCTGGCGCGGCTGGCCGACTACACCGAGGCGCGCCAGGCCATGCAGCAGCGCGTGCAGCAGGCGCTGATCTATCCCGGCTTCCTGGTCGGCATGTCGCTGGTCATCCTCGCCGGACTGCTCGGCTACGTGGTGCCGAAGATCGTGCAGGTGTTCGCCACCATGCACGCCGAGCTGCCGCTGCTGACGCGGGTGCTGATCGCGACCAGCGGATTTCTCAGACACTGGGGCATCGCCCTGGTCATCGTGCTGATCGCCGTCGCCTGGCTGATCCGCCGCGCGCTGCGCGAGGACGCGGTGCGCGAGCGCTGGCAGCGCCTGGTGCTGCGCCTGCCGCTGATCGGCCGGCTGGTGCGCGGCATCGAGACCGCGCGCTTCACGCGCACGCTCAGCATCCTCGCCGCCAGCGGCGTGCCCCTGCTCGAGGGCCTGGGGATCGCCAGTCAGGTGATCGGCAGCCTGCCGATGCGCCGCGCCCTGCAGGAGGTCGCGGCGCGCGTGCGGGAAGGTTCCGGCGTCGCCGCGGCGCTGGACCGCAGCGGCTACTTCCCGCCGATGGCGGTGTATCTGATCGCCAGCGGCGAGGCCGGCGGCCACCTCGAGGACATGCTCTGGCGCGCCGCCGAGCAGCAGGAACGCGAGACCTCGGCCACCATCGGCACCGCGCTGGCGCTGTTCGAACCGCTGACCATCGTGGTCATGGGCATGATCGTGTTCAGCATCGTGCTCGCCATCCTGCTGCCGATCTTCCAGCTGGATCAGCTGGTGAAGTAGGTGGCAGGGCATGACGTGGCGGACCCGCGCCGTTGCCCGGGAGCCACCTCATGCCCCGAGATGGC
>JAJYMF010000101.1 GCA_021787175.1 Pseudomonadota bacterium
CGCCAACATCGGCAACTCGGCGCTGACCAGTTCCATCGCCGAGGAAGTGGAGAAGATGGTCTGGGCGATCCGCTGGGGCGCCGACACGGTGATGGACCTCAGCACCGGCCGGCACATCCACGAGACCCGCGAGTGGATCATCCGCAACAGCCCGGTGCCGATCGGCACCGTGCCGATCTATCAGGCCCTGGAGAAGGTCGGCGGCGTCGCCGAGGATCTCACCTGGGCGCTGTTTCGCGACACCCTGATCGAGCAGGCCGAGCAGGGCGTGGACTACTTCACCATCCACGCCGGCGTGCGCCTGCCGTTCATTCCGTTGACTGCCAGGCGCGTCACCGGCATCGTCTCGCGCGGCGGCAGCATTCTCGCCAAATGGTGCCTGGCGCACCACAAGGAAAACTTCCTCTACGCGCACTTCGAGGACATCTGCGCGATCATGAAGGCCTACGACGTGGCCTTCTCGCTGGGCGACGGCCTGCGTCCCGGCTCGATCGCCGATGCCAACGATGCCGCGCAGTTCGCCGAACTCGACACTCTCGGCGAGCTGACGCAGATCGCCTGGCGGCACGACGTGCAGGTGATGATCGAGGGCCCCGGCCACGTGCCGATGCAACTGATCAAGGAGAACATGGACCGGCAGCTGGAGAAGTGCGGCGAGGCGCCGTTCTACACGCTCGGCCCGCTGACCACCGACATCGCGCCCGGCTACGACCACATCACCAGCGCGATCGGCGCGGCGATGATCGGCTGGTTCGGCACGGCGATGCTCTGCTACGTCACGCCCAAGGAGCATCTCGGCCTGCCCGACAAGCAGGACGTGCGCGACGGCATCATCGCCTACAAGATCGCCGCGCACGCCGCGGACCTGGCCAAGGGCCACCCGGGTGCGCAGGCGCGCGACAACGCGCTCAGCAAGGCGCGCTTCGAGTTCCGCTGGGACGATCAGTTCAACCTCGGCCTCGATCCGGAGAAGGCGAAGGAGTTCCACGACGAGACCCTGCCCAAGGACGCGCACAAGTCGGCGCACTTCTGCTCGATGTGCGGGCCGAAGTTCTGCTCGATGAAGATCACCCAGGACGTGCGCGAGTACGCCGCCGCCCACGGCGTCGGCGAAGGCGAAGCACTGCTCGAAGGCATGGCGGCGAAGGCCGCCGAGTTCCGCGCCGGTGGCGGCGAGGTCTATCGGCCCGGATAGAAAGCCGCGATGGGGTTTTGGCACATGTACGAGGTGCAATGCCGATGAAGCTGCAGGTACCGTTCGTCCAGCTTCCGCTGCAATTCGACGCAGCACGGCTCGCATCCGAGGTCCATGCCCTCGGCGATCAGCCTTGGCGACCGCACCCCCAGAAATACCCAGGCAACTTTGCATTGCCCCTGATCTCGGCGCACGGCAATCCGGACAGCGACAGCATCGCGGGGCCGATGCGTCCGACGCCTTACCTCGAACACTGCCCCTACCTGATGCAGGTGCTGGAACGACTCGGCGCGGTCTGGGGACGCACACGGCTGATGAAGCTGTCCGGGCAGGCCGAGGTCACTCCCCATGCCGACATCAATTATTACTGGCGTGATCGCGTGCGCGTGCACGTGCCGGTCGCGACCCGGCCGAGTGTGCGTTTCATCTGCGGCGACGCCGAGGTGAACATGGCGCCCGGCGAATGCTGGATCTTCGATACCTGGCGCGAGCATCGTGTCATCAACGCGGCGGATGACGAGCGCATCCACTTGGTCGCCGACACGGTCGGCAGCGAAACTTTCTGGGATCTGGTCGGGCAGGGCCGGGCGCTCGGACGTGACCAGCGCCCGGACTGGCACGCACGACCCTTCGATCCTGTCCCCGGCAGTCGTCCCGAGTTGCGTTTCGAAACGGTGAACGTGCCGCAGGTCATGACGCCCTGGGAGTTGCGCGATCACATCGGATTCCTGCTCGGTGATTTGCGACCGCATCCGCAGGCGCCGGTCGTGCAGCAGCTGGCGGCGCGTTTCGTGATCACATGGCAGGCGCTGTGGTCGCAATACGGCGGCGGCAATGAGGGCTGGACTGCCTATCGGAGTGCGATCGATGCCTTCATCGCGTCGCTGCAGCCGTTTGCGGCACCGTTGCAGCTGATCAACGGCACCCAGTTCATGCCGACCCTGCGTTCCATGGTGTTGAAGGTGGCGCTGGCCGATCGTCAGGACGTGCTGACCGCCGATGAGCCGCGTGCACCGCAAACGATGCCCGGCATGCGTACCGGTGAGAGCAAGCCGGATACCTTATTCGAGCGGCCGATCTTTATCGTGTCGCCGCCGCGCTCGGGCTCGACGTTGCTGTTCGAAACCCTGTCGCGTGCTCGAGGGATATGCACGATCGGTCACGAGAGCCATGCGCTGATCGAGGGTATCCCGACGCTGCATCCCGCACAGCGCGGGTACGAATCCAATCGCCTCGACGCATCTGCGGCGACACCCGAGCTGGCCGACGCGTTGCGAGAGCGATTCCGCGCCGCGCTGCGCCATCGCGATGGCCGTGTGCCGGCGCAGAACCGCATTCGCATGCTGGAAAAGACGCCGAAGAACGCGCTGCGGGTGCCCTTCCTGGCCCGCATTTTTCCGGAAGCGCACTTCGTCTATCTGTATCGCGATCCACGCCAGGTGCTGAGCAGCATGATCGAGGCATGGCAGTCGGGCCGGTTTTGCACCTATCCCCAGCTGCCGGGCTGGCAGGGACCTGCCTGGTCGCTGCTGCTGACTCCCGGATGGCGCTCGCTGGCCGGAAAGCCGCTGCACGAGATCGTCGCCGCGCAATGGGAGAGCACGACGCGGCTGCTGCTGGACGATCTGCAAACACTGCCCCCGGAGCGCCGCTGCGTGACCCACTACAGCAGCCTGCTGGACAGCCCGGCCGCGGAAATCGAACGCCTGTGCCACGCGCTGGATCTGGACTGGGATCAGCCGCCGCCGACAGTGCTGCCGGTGGCGCGTTATGCGGTGTCGACACCGGATCCGGAAAAATGGCGGCGGCATGCGGGCGAGATCGAGACGGTGTGGCAGGACCTGGTCACGACGCACGAGCGCGCCCAGCGGTTTGCCGCTCGCTGAGACCTTGCGGCGGTCGAGGCGTGGATGATGCAGGCCCGATTCCTGGCTGTTCTTGCCGATCGCCGCTGGCGGACCCGCTCAGAAATTCGGCCGGGTCGGCGCCGCGTTGAAGCGCGCCACGCTGGCCTCGATCTCGGCGCGGGCGGCGGCAGCGTCACCCCAGCCCGACAGCTTCACCCACTTGCCCTGCTCGAGATCCTTGTAGTGCTCGAAGAAGTGGCCGATGCGTTCCAGCCAATGGCCCGACACCTGGTCGATGTCGCTGATGTGGGCGTAACCGTGGAACACCTTGGACGTCGGCACCGCGATCAGCTTGGTATCCTCGCCCGCCTCATCGGTCATGTTGAGCATGCCGACCGGGCGGCAGCGGATCACCGCGCCGGGGATCAGCGGCAGCGGCAGGATCACCAGGACGTCCACCGGATCGCCGTCGCCGCACAGCGTGTGCGGCACGTAACCGTAATTGCACGGATAGCGCATCGGCGTCGACAGGATGCGATCGACGAAGATTGCACCGGTGGCTTTGTCGACCTCGTACTTGACCGGTTCGGCGTCTTTCGGAATTTCGATGACGACGTTGATCTCGTGCGGGACGTCGCGGCCGGCGGGGACCAGGTCCAGACCCATGGCGTGTTCCTGTGGGGCAAACGGGCGCGCAGGATAAGGCAATGCCTGCTGCGCCGCAGCAGAATCGGACTCCGGCGTTCAGCAGGATGTCGGGAACACGCGACGCCAAGGTCGCGCCGCGGGCGCGGCCGCCTCGCCGAGGGTCACGGCCATGCCGGCAGGCCCTCGGTTTCGGCGGCACGCTGCCACGCCGGACGCGCGGTGACGCGCGCCGCCAGGACCGCCAGCGGGGCGAAGGTCAGCGCCGGCCGTGGCAGATGGCGCGACCAGCGCATCAGCATGGTGGCGTAGAGATCGACGGCGCTGTAGCGGTCGCCGAGCAGCCATGGGCCGGCGGACGCGAGTCGCGCCGCCAGATGCTGCCAGGCGTTCTCGATGCGCGCGGCGGCAGCGTTCTTGATGGCCGCGGGATCTCCGCCCGCTTCCTGCGGATAGAACCAGTGGCGGAACGCCGGTTGCACGCTGTTGGCGAGATAAAACATCAGCTCGAGGTAATCCGCGCGATCCGCCGCGCCGGGCGCGGGCGCCAGCGCGGCTTCGGGATGGCGCTCGGCAATCAGCATCGCCAATGCCGCGCACTCGTGCTGCGGGCGCCCGTCGACGATCAGCGTCGGCACATGCCCGTGCGGATTCATCGCCCGATAGGCGGCGCCGTGTTGCTGGCCGCCTTCGAGATCGACGTGTTCGAGGCGATGGGGCGCGCCTGCTTCCAGCAGGGCGACATGCACCAGTTGGCTGGCGGCGCCGGGCGCGTAATAGAGGATGTACACCGGCAGGACTCCGAAGAAGGATCCTGCAAGCGTAGCGCAGCACGCCTCAGACGCAGAGGCGCTGGTTCGCGTCGAGCTTCGCGTGGCCGCCGCTGCCGGCGCAGTCCTGCTTGAAGCGCTGTGCCGAATCCGGAGCCGGCAGTTGCGCCAGCGCCTGTTGCAGCGTGGCGCCGGCGCTGACGGCGCGGATCACCGCGGCGGCGCGGGCGTCGATGCGGATCGTCAGCTGCGTGCTGCCGTGCGCGGCGCCTGCCCCTGTCGGGGACGCAGCCGCGTGCGCATTCGCCACCATGGCGAAACTCCATCCGATCGACAGCGCCACTCCAAGCGCTGCCGCTGACATCTTCGAGAACATGGAACGCATGAGCGTCTCCGCTGTCCCCCATCCATATGCGCTTTTGGCGTCGTTGGGCGCGGACTTCGTGTGGTCCGCTGCGGTGATTGGAACGACGCTTACGCTCCTCTCTTGACGGCCGCGCGATTGCGTACTTGAGCGCGCTTTGGGCCTCGCTTTGTCACAGATGGTGGCGGGGGTGGGCACCGGTCACACTCTCGGGCGCGCGGCGGGCCGGTGTTATCGTTTGCAAGGTCATCGCATCGCCCCGGAGTTGATCCGCATGCAGGATTTGCTGCGCCGTCTCGATTTGCCCAATCTGCCCACCCAGGCGATGCATGACGCGCTGCGCCTGCTGATCGCGCTGCTGCTGTTTCTGGCCGGCCTGTGGCTGGCGGCGCGTGTCGCCGAGGCCGCCCGCCGCGCCATGGACCGCGCGCGCGTCGAACCGACCCTGACCAGCTTCCTGCGCAACGGCTTCTACGGTGTGCTGATCGCGGTGATGAGCGTGGCGGTGCTGGACTTCGCCGGCATCCCCACCGCGTCGCTGGTGGCCGCGATCGGGGTCGTCGGCATCGCCATCGGCCTGGCCCTGCAGGGCTCGCTGTCCAACCTGGCGTGGGGCGTGCTGCTGATCCTGTTCCGGCCGTTCCGCATCGGCGACTACGTGGACGCCGGCGGCGTCAGCGGCACCGTGGACAGCATCAGCCTGATGCACACCGTGCTGGTGCTCGCCGACAACCGCGAGGCGGTGATCCCCAACGCCAAGGTCGGCACCGACGTCATCGTCAACTACAACCGTCGCGGCACGCGCCGCGCGCAGGTGCAGGTGGGCATCGGCTACGGCGACGACATCGGCCGCGCGCTGCAGGCACTGCGCGACATGCTGACCGCCGATGCGCGCGTACTCGCCGAGCCGGCGCCTGCGGTATTCGTCGCCGGGCTGGGCGACAGCGCGGTCAACCTGACCGTGTGGGCATGGGCGCATCGCAGCGACTGGTGGCCGCTGCAGCAGGACCTGCCGCGGCGAGTGAAGGAAACGCTGGATGCCGCCGGCATCTCGATCCCGTTTCCGCAGCGCGAACTCACCCTGCGACAGGCGTCGCCGATCCCCCCGCCGGCGTGACACGACAGCCGGCGTGCCGGAACGCGCGATCGGATCGGAGCCGCCGAGCGCCGCCGGGTCAGTGCGCCGGAATTCAGCCGCCGCCGCCATCATTGTTGCCCTGCGGCGGCTTGTGGCCATCGTGACCATGCCCGCCGCCCTGGTCGTGTCCACCACCGTGATCACCACCACCGTGGCCGTGGCGCTGATCCCGCTGTTGCGCCGGATAGTGACCCCGCTGCGGGCGGTAGCCCTGGCCCCGCCGCCCATATCGGTACTGGGGATCAGCCCAACGCTGGCGCTCCCCGTACCATGATCGATTGCTGTAGTGGTCGCCCCAGTAAGTACCAAGGGTGAAGCTGACGATCGGAATCCCGATCTGGGAGCCGTAGTTGGAGAGCACGACGCGCCGATTGCCGTAGGGATATTGCAGGTAGCCGCCGTCAACCCAGCCGCGTTCGCCTTGCGCCCCGACATCGCACCAGCTCCAGCCGTTGATGCAGCCATGGACGGCCACCGCGGTGCCGGGTTGCAGGGTCATGAGGCGGGGATAGCGGGTGCCGGGACCCGCGCGCAGGTTCACATAGCCGTTGACGTAGCCGTCGGAGGCCAGCGCCGACAGGGGCGCGAGCAGGATGACGGCGAGCAGTGCGAGTTTCAGCGGACGTTGCATGGCGGGATCTCCGGGGGACAGGACGGGCCGACGCGGCCGGTGCGGCGAGCTGCCCTGCATACCGCATCGGGACGTCCGTCATCGGTGCGCTCGCCCACAGTGGCTTGACCGAACCGTGCCCAGGTGCCGGCTTGCGGCATGCGCGGCCGCGGTTGCATCGGCGGCGGATGACGCCTGCGGCGCGATGCGCGACACTTGCCGCTTTGACGCAGGCGCGATGGCGCCGCGATTCCCGGGAGACTCCATGTCCGATCTACGCGAAGCCAGGGTGCCGGATATCGGCAACTATCACGACGTGCCGGTGATCGAGCTGCTGGTGCAGCCGGGCGACACGGTCAAGAAGGACCAGGGCCTGGTGACGCTGGAATCCGACAAGGCGACGATGGAAGTGCCGGCGCCCTTTGCCGGTGTGGTGCGCGAACTCAAGGTCAAGCTGGGCGACACGCTTTCCGAAGGCGCGGTGGTGGCGCTGATCGAAGCGGCCTCGGCCTCGGCGACACCCGCTGCTCCTGCCGCTCCTGCACCGGCCGCCGCCGTTCCCGCACCGGCTGCCAGGCCGGTCGCCGCGGCGCCCGCCGCGGCAGCGCCGCCGCCGGCTGCGGTGCCCGCAGCCGTTGTCGCGCCGATACCGCCGGTGGCCACCGGTGCCGCGGCCGTCATGCCCGACCGCGCGCCCTACGCCACGCCGGCGGTGCGCCTGTTCGCGCGCGAGCTGGGCGTGGATCTGGGCCGGGTCACGGGCAGCGGGCGCGGCGGACGCATCCTGAAGGACGACGTGCAGACGTTCGTCAAGCAGGCGCTGGCCGGCGCGGCGCCGCAGTCCGCGGGCGGCGGCGGGCTCAACCTGCTGCCGTGGCCGCAGATCGACTTCGCCAAGTTCGGCGCGGTGGAGACGCTGCCGCTGGGCAAGATCAAGCGCGCCACCGGCGCCAACCTGGCGCGCAACTGGGCGCTGATCCCGCACGTCACCCAGCACGATCTGGCCGACATCACCGAGATGGAGGCGTTCCGCAAGCAGCTCGGCGGCGAGCACAAGGATCTCAAGATCACGCCGCTGGTGTTCCTGATCAAGGCGGCGGTCGCGGCGCTGCAGGCTTTCCCGAACTTCAACGCCTCGTTGAACGCGGCCGGCGATACGCTGACGCTGAAGAAGTATTTCCATATCGGCATCGCCGTGGACACGCCCGACGGCCTGGTGGTGCCGGTGCTGCGCGACTGCGACCGGAAGGGCCTGCTGGAGCTGGCGCGCGAACTGGGCGAGATCTCGGTCAAGGCGCGTGACAAGAAGCTGA
>JAJYMF010000242.1 GCA_021787175.1 Pseudomonadota bacterium
AGCGGCGTGCCGTTCCACAGCGTGACGATGCAGATCTCCTCGCCCTTCAGCCACTGTGCAGCGTCGCCCAGCGCGGTCTTGTCGATGGTGTGCTGCTCGAAGGTTTCCGGCTGCATGAAATGCCAGAACTCGCCGTCGGAGTACAGATACTGCATGTCGCTGTCGACGACATCCGCACCCTCGACGGTTTCGTTGGCCTTCAGCGTCTTTTCGACCACGCGCCCGTTCTTGAGGTTGCGGATGCGGATGCGGGTGAACGCCTGGCCCTTGCCCGGCTTGACGAAATCGGCATCGACGATGGAGTGCGGGTCGCCGTCGACGATGATCTTCAGGCCGTTCTTGACATCGTTGAGACCGTAACTCGCCATGGCTGCTCCGATACGAAAAAGCCGCCCGGTAAGCGGCTAGAATGGCGGGCCTGCTGAGCGCCGCCGGATCAAGCCCGCAATGATAACCGCAAGCCCCGCCATGGCGCAGCCGCAGCCGCAGCGGTCCGACTGGCGGCAGACCTGGCGCGAGGCGATCACCGATCCGCGCGAACTGCTCGGCCTGCTCGATCTCGACCATCTCGCCGCCGGCCTGCCGGCCGCCGATGCCGGCTTCCCGCTGCGCGTGCCGCGCGGCTTCGCCGCCCGCATGCGCCGCGGCGACGCGCGCGATCCGCTGCTGCTGCAGGTGCTGCCGCAACTCGCCGAACAGGCGACGCGGCCCGGCTACGCCACCGACGCCGTCGGCGACGGCGCCGCGCGGGCGGCGCGCGGGGTACTGCACAAGTACGCCGGCCGCGCGCTGCTGATCGCCAGCGGCAGCTGTGCGGTGCATTGCCGCTACTGCTTCCGCCGCCATTTCCCCTATGCCGAGGACACGGCCGCTGCCGGACACTGGCAGCAGGCGGTGGTTTACGTGCGCGACCACGCCGACGTGCACGAGCTGATCCTGTCCGGCGGCGACCCGCTGTCGCTGGCGACATCCAAGCTGGCCGAACTCAGCGCCGCGCTGGCCGATATCCCGCACCTGCATCGCCTGCGCATCCACACGCGCCTGCCGGTGGTGCTGCCCGAGCGCGTGGACGGCGAGCTGCTGGCCTGGATCGGCGCGCTGCCCTGGCCGGTCGCGGTGGTGCTGCACGTCAACCATGCCGCCGAGCTGGACACCGCGGTCGCCGACGCCTGTACCCGCCTGCGCGATGCCGGCGCGCTGCTGCTGAACCAGTCGGTGCTGCTGCGCGGTGTCAACGACGACGTCGAAACCCTGGCCGCGCTGTCCGAACGGCTGTTTGCCTGCGGCGTGCTGCCGTATTACCTGCACCAGCTCGACCGCGTGCACGGCGCCGCCCATTTCGAGGTGGACGACCCCCGGGCAGAGGCGCTCATCGAAGCCCTGCGCGCATGCCTGCCGGGCTATCTGTTGCCACGGCTGGTGCGCGAGGAGCCGGGTAAACCTTCGAAAACTCCGCTCCGATCTGTGGAAATGCCGGAGTCGATCCGGTAAAAGCTAGAGCCAAGGCCGTGCTCGCACGCGGCCCGATTACCCGCCGGATGCGGGATTCATGCGCTCCATCCCCTGGCCGCATCGCCCATGAAGCAGGACACCGTCGTCAAGATTCTGTTTGCCGAGGACTCGCTGGAGGACGCCGAGCAGGCGATCAGCGTGCTGCGCAACGGCGGCATCGCCGTGCGCCCGGCGCGCGCCTCCAACGAGGCCGAGTTCGAGGCCGCGCTGGAAAGCCTGGGGCCGGATCTGGTGCTGGCCAACCCGGCCGCGCGTGATCTGCCGCTGGCCGAGGTGGCGCGCCTGATCGAGGCCACCGGCCGCGATATCGCCCTGGTCGCGCTGTGCGACGCCACCGATGAGGACCTGATCGTCAAAACGTTCGCCGACGGCGCGCGCGCACTGGCCCTGCGGCAGCGCCCGGAACACCTGCGCGCGATCGTCGAGCGCGAGATGGAGGCGCTGAGCATGCGCCGCGGCGTGCGCCGCCTGCAGACCGCACTGCGCGAATCCGAGCGCCGCTGCGATTCGCTGCTGGACTCCTCGCGCGATCCGATCGCCTACGTGCACGAAGGCATGCACGTGCGTGCCAACCGCGCCTATCTCGAAATGTTCGGCTTCGAGGAGTTCGACGAGATCGAAGGCCTGACCTTGCTGGATCTGGTTGCCGGCGACGATACCGAGGACTTCAAGGCCCTGCTCAAGCGCCTGTCGCGCGGCGAAAAGCCGCCGCCGCGGCTGGAACTCAAAGCCATGCGCGCCGACGGCGGCACCTTCGACGCCACCATGGAGTTCGCCCAGGCCACCTTCGAGGGCGAGCCCTGCCTGCAGATCGTGTTCCGCCGCCAGGTGGTCGATCAGGCGCTGGTGGAGCAGTTGCAGCGCGACCCGGCGACCGGCCTGTTCAACCGCGGCCACATGCTGGCGCTGCTCGACGACGCCGTCGCGCACGCCGCGGGCGGACGCAACGATCAGGCGCTGCTGCTGATCGAACCGGACAACTACCGAGGCATCACCGACCAGATCGGCATCGGCAACAGCGACGCCTTCCTGCACGCCCTCGCCGCACGCCTGCTCGGCGCGCTGGGCGAACACGATGCCGCAGGCCGACTGGGTGACTACACCTTCGGCGTGCTGCTGCGCTCGCGTCCGCACGAGGCGGTGCCGGCGCTGGCGCAGGCGCTGCTGCGCGCGGTCGCCGAGTCGATCCTGGACATCGGTGCGCGTTCACTGGCGGTGACGGTGAGCATCGGCGGCAGCCTGCTGGGCGAGCGCAACGCCAACGCGACCGGCCTGCTGGAGCGCTGCAGCGAAGCGCTGCGCGGTGCGCAGAACGAGGGCGGCAACCGCGTCGCGATTCACGATCCCGCCGCCCGCGAAAAGGCCGAGGCGGAAAAAGGCCGCTACTGGCTGGGCCTGCTCAAGGACGCGCTGGCGCACGACCGTTTCGTGCTCTACCACCAGCAGATCACCAGCCTGCAGGGCGGCGAAGGCGAATTGTCCGAGCTGCTGCTGCGCATGGACGGTCCCAAGGGGGTGATCCTGCCGAGCTATTTCCTGCCAGTGGCCGAACGCCACGGGCTGATGCCGGCGGTGGACCGCTGGGTGCTGCACGAGGCCATCCGGCTGCTCAGCGAGCCGGCGCGCCAAAGCCAGGGTCAGGTGCTGCTGATCAAGCTCTCGACGATATCCCTGGAGGATCCCACACTGCTGGGCTGGCTGCAGTCCACACTGATCGAGCACGACGTTCGCGGCCATCAGCTGGTGCTGGAGATGCCGGAGAGCAAGGTCGTCACCAGCCTGAAGCCGGCGCGGCAGTTCGTGCAGAGCCTGAAGCAGATCGGCTGCCGGTTTGCGCTGGAGCAGTTCGGCTCGGGTCTGAACTCGTTCCAGCTGCTCAGCCACGTCGACGCCGATTTCCTCAAGATCGACCGCAACTACATGGCCGATCTGCCCCGGCATCCGGAGAACCAGCAGCGCATCCGCGAGATCTGCCGGCAGGCGTCGGCGCTGGGCAAGCAGACCGTGGCCGAGTGGGTCGAGGACGTTGCCAGCGTGTCGATACTCTACGGCTGCGGGGTCGACTACGTGCAGGGCCACTTCCAGCACGAGCCCGAACGCGTACTGCTGGCCGAAACGGCGCGTTGACATCGCGCGTACGGCACTCCGTCACGGACGCGTACGGCGCTGACGCGTTCGGCAGACCCGAATCCCGATGAGGACGAAAGCGCGGCCTCAGCGGCCGCGCGATGGGAAACCGCACTTCCGTACCGCCATGCCGTGCCGGCCTGCCGTACGGAAGTGCATCCCGGTGTGCGTGACCGGCTGCGTGGCGCAGCGGATCAGAGGCTGGCGCCGATGTCTTCCTTGATGCGTGCAGCCTTGCCCTCGAGCCCGCGCAGGTAATACAGCTTGGCGCCGCGCACCTTGCCGCGCCGCTTGACCTGCACCGAGTCGATCGCCGGGCTGTGCGCCTGGAACACGCGCTCGACGCCGGTGCCGTGCGAGATCTTGCGTACGGTGAAGGCCGAGTTCAGACCGCGGTTGCGGCGCGCGATGACCACGCCCTCGAAGGCCTGCACGCGTTCGCGGTTGCCTTCCTTGACCTTGACGTTGACCACGACCGTGTCGCCGGGAGCGAACTCCGGCAGCGTGCGGGTCATCTGTGCGGCTTCGAATTGCTCAATGATCTTGTTCATGGCACTCACTCAAGTCGTCCAACCAGCGCCTGCGCCGCAAGCGGCCTCAGCGTAATGCCGCGAGCTGCTCGCGGCGGAATTCGTCCAGCAACCGGCGATCCGCGGCGTCCAGCTCGACCTGCGCCAGCAGATCCGGCCGCCGCTGCCAGGTGCGCCCCAGCGACTGCTGCCGGCGCCAGCGGCGGATCGCCGCGTGATCACCTGACAGCAACACCTCCGGCACCGCACCCAGGTCATGCTGCTCGGGTCGCGTGTAATGCGGGCAGTCGAGCAGGCCGTCCGAAAACGAATCCTGCGCCGCCGATTCCGCGTGGTTCAGCGCGCCTTCCTGCAGCCTGCCGACCGCATCGATCACCACCGCCGCCGCCAACTCGCCGCCCGAAAGCACGTAGTCGCCGATCGACAGTTCCTCGTCCACCTCGGCCGCCAGCAGGCGCTCGTCCACGCCCTCGTAGCGTCCGCACAGCAGCAGCAGTCGCGGCAGTCGCGCCAGCTGCGCCACGCGGCGCTGGGTGAGCCTGGCACCCTGCGGGCTCAGGTACACCGTGTGCGCCGGCATTTCCGCCGCCGCACGCGCCGCGTCCAGCGTCGCGCGCAACGGCTCGATCAACATCACCATCCCGGGGCCGCCGCCGTACGGGCGCTCGTCCACGGTACGCCAGGCATCGCTGGCGAAATCGCGCGGATTCCACGTCGCCACCACGAGCAGGCCGCGCTCCTGCGCCCGCCCGACCACGCCCAGCGCCGCCGCCTGGCGCACGAACTCGGGGAACAGCGTAACCACGTCGATGCGCATGGTTCCCTTCGCCCGGCACGCCGGCCCCGCAGTCAAAACTCCGGATCCCAGTCCACCGTGATGCGGCCCGAGCCCAGATCCACGTTCTGCACGCAACCACCCGGGACGAAGGGCAGCAATCGTTCGCGCTCACCGTCCCGGACCACCAGCACGTCGTTGGCACCGGTCGCGATCAGATGACTGACGCGCCCCAGCATCACACCCTCCAGGGTGACGGCCTCGAGTCCTTCGAGGTCGGCCCAGTAGTACTCGCCTTCCGCCGGCGCCGGCAGCGCGTCACGCGGGATCTGAATCTCGGACCCTACCCACGCCATCGCCGCGTCGCGGTCGCCGACGCCGGGCAGCAGGCCGATCAGGCTCTTGCCCTGCGTGCGACCTTTCACACCGTCCAGTACCGCGGTGTCACCGCCGCTGCCGACCAGCCACCACGGCTGGTAGGCGAAGATCTGCTCGCGCGGCTCGGTCCAGGATTCCAGCCGGACCGCGCCCTGCACGCCATGCACGCCCACGATGCGTCCCAGCGGGACGCGTCGGCCGGCGCCGCTCACGCGGCCTGGCGCGAGGCTTCCTTGACCAGCACGCGCACCTTGTCGGAGAGCTGCGCGCCCTTGGCCACCCACGCCTTGACCTTGCTCACATCGAGTTCGAGGCGCTTGTCCGCACCGACTGCGAGCGGGTTGAAATAGCCCAGGCGCTCGATGCTGCGGCCGTCGCGCTTGTTGCGCTCGTCCGTCACGACCACGTGGTAGAAGGGGCGGCCTTTGGCACCGCCGCGCGCCAGACGAATCTTGACCATGTCGCGAAAACTCCGGTGAACAGCATCGGCCGGCTTTGGCTGACGCCGAAAAACTCGATATTGTAATGATTTTGCCGGCGAATGAAAGCCTGCCGTGGATGTTCAGTGCAACGGCGGCATGCCGCCGCGCTTCATGGCTCCCTGCATCTGGCGCATCATGCCCTTGATGCCGCCCTGCGACAGCTTGGACATCATCTTTTCCATCTGCTGATACTGCTTGAGCAGGCGATTGACGTCGGCCGGCTGGGTGCCCGAGCCGCGCGCCACCCGCACCTTGCGCGAGCCGTTGAGCAGATCGGGATGGCGGCGCTCCTTGCGAGTCATCGAATTGATGATCGCGACCATGCGCTGCACCTCGCGATCATTGACCTTGGACTTGACGCTGTCGGGCAGCGTGGCCACGCCGGGCAGCTTGTCCATCAGGCCTGCCAGCCCGCCCATGCCCAGCATCTGCTGCAGCTGGTCGCGCATGTCGTTGAGATCGAAGCGTTTGCCCTTGGCGACCTTCTGGGCGAGCCTCTGCGCCTTGTCGTGATCGACATGGCGCTCGACTTCCTCGACCAGACTGAGCACATCGCCCATGCCGAGAATGCGCTGGACGATGCGGTCGGGATGAAACGGCTCCAGCGCCTCGGTCTTCTCGCCGGTGCCCAGGAACTTGATCGGCCGCCCGGTGACGTAGCGCACCGACAGCGCCGCGCCGCCGCGGGCGTCGCCGTCGGTCTTGGTCAGGATCACGCCGGTCAGCGGCAGCGCCTCGGCGAACGCCTTGGCCGTCGTGGCGGCGTCCTGGCCGGTCATCGCATCGACCACGAACAGCGTCTCGACCGGGTTCAGCGCGGCGTGCAGCGCCTGGATCTCGGCCATCATCGCGGCGTCGACCGCCAGACGGCCGGCAGTGTCGACCAGCAGCACGTCGGCCACCTCGCGGCGCGCCGCCGCGACCGCGGCACTGGCGATGGCGACCGGATCCTGGTCGCCGCTGGAAGCGAAAAAGCCGACGCCGACCTGGGCGGCCAGCGTCTCCAGCTGTGCGATCGCCGCCGGGCGGTAGACGTCGCAGCTGACCACCAGCACCTTTTTCTTCTGCCGCTCCTTGAGGAAACGCGCCAGCTTGGCCACGCTCGTGGTCTTGCCGGCACCCTGCAGTCCGGCCATCAGCACCACCGCCGGCGGCGTCGCTGCCAGCTGCAGGCCGGAGTTGACCGCACCCATCAGCGCAGTGAGTTCGTCGCTGACGACCTTGACCAGGGCCTGGCCGGGGGTGAGGCTCTTGAGCACCTCCTGACCGACCGCGCGCACCTTGACGCGCTCGATCAGCGCCTGCACCACCGGCAGCGCGACATCGGCCTCGAGCAGGGCGATGCGCACCTCGCGCAGACTCTCGCGGATGTTTTCCTCGGTCAGCCGGCCGCGGCCGCGCAGGCGCTGCACGGTCACGGACAGGCGTTGGCTCAGGGACTCGAACATGGCGCGGCTTCGCAGGCGAACGGCGGATTATAGCCGGGCCGGCGCGGCGCTTGCGCGGCGATCGCGCTGTGCCACACTTCGGCGATGCTGATCGTCATCACCCTGGGCGCGATCGCGCTGTACCTCGCCGCCGCTGCACTGCTGGCGCGTCCGCTGCTGGACGGTCACGACGCGCCGCGCGCGCTGCCGCTGGCGGCGGCCAGCCTCGCCGTCGGCGGCCACCTGGCGGACATCCTGATCGCCCATCGCGGCGCGCTGGACCTGCACTTCTTCGCGGCGCTGTCACTGATCGCCGCGGTGATCGCGGCGCTGACCCTGCTGGTCAACTTCAGCCGCCCGGTCGCCGGGCTGGGCGTGATCATCTTCCCGCTCGCCGCCGCGCTGCTGGCGATCGACGTGTTCGTGGCGCCGCCCACCCTCCCGCAGCCGATGGACTGGCAGATCAAGCTGCACGTGACCCTGGCCCTGCTCAGCTACGGACTGCTGTCGATCGCGGCGCTGCTGGCGCTGCTGCTGGCGTTTCAGGAACACGCGCTGCGCGAACGCCGGCTGTCGCGGTTTCTGCGCGCGCTGCCGCCGC
>JAJYMF010000030.1 GCA_021787175.1 Pseudomonadota bacterium
CCGATCTCCTCGTCGAAGATCGTCGAGGGACTGGGCCGCGTGTGGCCCTTGAGCTCGAGCCAGTGCGCGGTGGCTTTCATCACGCCCTCCGGCACGACATCGCGCGGGCAGGCATAGGTGCATTTGTTGCAGGAAACACACTGCCAGATGATGTCCTTGTCGCGCAGCAACTCCTCCTCAAGGCCGAGCCGGATCAGGTAGATCCAGTAGCGCGGGTTGAAATCGGGATTGATCGCGTTGACCGTGCAGGAGTTGGTGCAGGAGCCGCATTGCCAGCAGCGATGGATGTGCTCACCGCCCGGAAGCGCGGCTATCTCGTCCTCCAGCGCCTCGTTGTAGTCGGTGATCACGCGCGTGCCGATGAAGGTGCTCCAGTCGCCGGAAACGTCGACGCCCTCCAGCGAGAGCTTCTCGTTGCGGATCAGGTTTTCCTTGCGGATCAGGGATTTTTCGTGGATCGGCATGCCGCACTCCTCATGCGCTGAGCTGCAGTGATGCAATCGACAACGCAGAGGCGGTGTCCGGAAGCTTGACCTTCATGCGGATGCCGTCGGCGTCGCAGCAGTCCAGACCCAGCAGACGGCGCGTGTGCGCCATCGGATCCTCGCCGCCCGCGAAATCACCCTTGAGATAGGTGCTGCCTCGATCGTTGATGTAGCGCGCATAGAGATGGGCGCAGAGCAGGTCCTGCATCAGCGCGAGGTCGCGGTAGATGCCGTTCTCGCGCAGAAAAGGTTCGAGTTCGTTGCGCAGGGCCAGAAAGATTTCCACGCGATCGGACAGTGTCAGCGTGTCCTGTCCGGGTTCCACGTCGAACCAGATCTCTCGCAACACGCCGCTGCGGGTGTCCGCGTCCCAGATCCAGCGCGTCATCAGCGGGATGGAGTCGGGCGCGGTGAAATGCAGCATCTCGGCGCCCAGGTCGCGCAGCCAGCGATGTCGGCGGTCTTTCGGAAACCCGGCGAGAAAGGCGTCGAACCGGCTCTGGACGTCTCCCTCGTCGCCGAGCAAGAGCGTCATGCGTTCGCGCAAGGCTGCGTAGTCATGGTCGGCGAGCCACGGCCCGGCGCGCCGCCGCACGGTCGACATGAAGGTGCACAGACCCAGAAACTGCAACTCATCCAGTTCCGCGACGCGGCCATCGGCGAGCAGCTCGCGGAAGATCCGCACCTTCAGTTGCAGCGCGGTCAGATACGACTCGATGCCGGCACCGGTGCCGGCGGCTTCGATCAGCGCGGTGAAGCCGCCGCGGATCGCCGGGCCGCTGAGATCCAGCGTCGACAGCAGGGTCGGGTCCGGGTTGCGCGTCGTCAGCGTCGTACCCACGAGTCATCCCGCCAGTGCTTCGGTCAGCATGCGCTGGCCGGCGATCGCCGCCATGGCGGCGGCCTGGCCCTGCGCGATGCTGTCGTCGATGGTCTCCGGCCCGGTCGCGGACCCGGCGACGTAGACGCCGGGACGCGTGGTGCTGCCCATGGCGCTGTAGGACGGACCCTTCTGCAGAAAGCCGTGCCGCTCCAACTCGATGCCGAACATCGGGGCAAGGGCCCGGTTGTCGACATTGGGGTCCATGCCGATGGCGTGGACGACCATGTCAAAGGGGATGGTGATCGGGCGCTTGACCAGGGTGTCCTCGCCCTTGACGATCAGGCGCTTGCCGTCGGAGGTGACCTCGGCGATGCGCGCCTTGATGTACTTGACGCGGAATTCCTCCTGACTCTGCCAGTAGTACTTGTCCTCGTAGAGCCCGAAGGTACGGATGTCCATGTAGTAGATGTAGACGCTGCATTTCGGCAGCGCCTCGCGGATTTCCATCGCCAGGTTGGACGACACCGTGCAGCAGATCTTGGAGCACCATTCGCGGCCGATCTGGCGGTCGCGCGAGCCGACACAGAGCAGGATCGCCACGCGCTCCGGAACGCGTCCGTCCGAAGGGCAGCGCACCCCCTTGCCGGAGGAGAACATCTGCTCGACCTGGGTCGTGGTGACCACGTCGGGGTAGGTGCCGAAGCCCCATTCCGGCTTGTTGATGGAGTCGAAATGGGTGAAGCCGGTGCACAGGATCGCGGCGCCGACCTTGCGCGTCTGTCCATTGGACAGCACGGCCTCGAACGCGCCCGGTTCGCCGGAAAACTGCGTGACCCGGGTCTCGGTGAACACCTCGATCAGCGGATGCGGCTGCACGCGCTGGACCATGCCGCCGATCGCATCCCGCGCCCATTCGCCGGAGGGCACCAGCTTGGCGTAGCCGGACAGGATCGGCGCGCCGCCCAGGCGGTCGGCCTTGTCCACCAGCACCACGCGCTGGCCGGCGCTGGCCAGACCGTAGGCCGCAGAAAGTCCGGCAGGGCCGCCACCCACGACGAGCACGGGTGCACTCATGACTGGGCCTCGATCAGAGCCGGGCGCTGATAGCCCGGACCGGAGGTGATCGCCCGTTTCGGGTCGTACAGCGTCTCGATGCGTCCCGCCTTGACCTCATCGAGATACACCTCGAACTCGGCCTTGGCCTTCTGCCAGTCGATGCCCAGCTTTTCCAGCAGCCCCTCGAACGGCGAGGCATGCCAGTGCAGCTGCGCGAGCTTGTACGGATGCGCTCCGCAGACCAGCGCCGCGAACTGGCAATCCGCCATCACCGCCAGCGGGTAGACCTTGTCCACCGCGCCGCCGATCCACTGGCTCTTGTCCAGCGTGGTGATGCAGCCGGTGTCGTGTCCGACCATGACATCGGCGTGTGCTTCCTCGACCGCGACCTTGATCTTGCGGTCGATCGCGAAGGAGCGGGTGAATTCGCGCTCGCCGATGATGTGGCGGAAACCGAAACCGCAGCAGTCGTACCAGGTCGAGTAGTCGGCCACCTCGACGCCCAGCGTCTGCAGCAGTCCGGTCGAGACCGCGACCCGGTTGCCGTCGAGCACGGTTTCGTCATACAGGACGTCTTCCGGCACCATCTTGTGGACATGGCACGCCGGATGCACGGTTGCGCGGATGTTGCTGCAGTCGATCACGCGGTGCTCGGCGATGCGCTCGCGCATCACGTGCAGCCATTCCGAGTAATGCACGATCTCCTCGGGGATCAGCAGCTTGCCGTCCACCAGACGGCCGAGCTTGCCGAGGATCTGCTTGACCTGCGCGCGCAGCTTGGGCGACTGCAGCAGGAACGCGCGCACTTCCTTGTAATTGCCGAACGAGGTGCCGCAATGCACCAGCGGGTAGTAGTAGCCCGCCGGCAGCCCCTCCGCCATCGCGGACACATAAGCCTGGTGGAAATTGCGCAGGAACACCGCGGCGAGGCTGACGATGTTGCCGATCCCGGAGCCGTGATAGTTCCAGGCGGTGCACGAGGTCTGGTCGGTCTCGTCCAGATAGCGGGTGCCGAGCTTGTTCTGCAGCCACAGCAGCGAGCTGGGATAGCCGGGGATGTTGCCGCACTGCCCGCAGGACTTGTGGTGCCAGAACTGATTGGTGGGGATGCGTTTGTTCCAGCCGTAGAGCGTGCGCCCGGTGACCGGCTCATGCTGCTCGGTGATGCGATGGACGACGATCTCGCCGTCCTTTTCCAGCTCCCACATGAGATCGCGCACGTCTTTCACCTGGTCCTTGTTGACCAGCATCTCGCGACGATCGATGCGCGCCTCCACCCACGACGTGGCCCGGCGTGCCTCATCGGTCGACAGCTTGACCGGGCGCCATTCCGGGCCGAAGCCGGAGTAACCCGATGCAGCGGGGCGTTCTTGCTCTTCCTGACTGGCCATGGTGCGTTACCTCGTTCAGTCTGCGGTTGATTCCGCCTGGTGTTCCTCAACCCATTCCTGGTATTCCTCGCGCTTCTCGTCCATGAGGTCATTGACCACATCGAAAAGATTCGGGTCGATCGTTTCCAGCTGATCCAGTACCCCGGACGCCTCCCAGATGGTGTAGAGCTCGATCGACGTCTTGATGTTGACTTCCCAGGCCGTGTCCATCGTGTGCAGCGTGGGCACCGGAATGGCCTTGCGCAGGATGTTCAGCGGCGCCTTGATCTTGGCGATGTTCGGCCCCCAGTCGGCAAAGGCGTCGGGCGTGATCATGTTCGGCGCGAGCTGATTGCCGGTGGTGATTAGCTTCATCAGCACGCGCGTGAACGGCTCAGCACGTCCTTGGCCGACTGCATGCCGTGCTTGATCGCCGTTTCGCGCAGGATCATCACCAGGCCGCCCGGCGAGTTGTGGAACGGGCAGCGCGCGGCGCAGGTGTAGCACTGGGCGCAGGCCCAGATCTTCTCCTGCATCACGTCGTAGACGCCCTCGAGGTTCTCGGTCAGCAGCAGCTGCACGATCTCGCGCGGCGAGTAGTCGTAGTAATAGGCGGAAGGGCAGGTCGCGGTGCAGATGCCGCAGTTGAGGCACCCGTACAACTCGTGGTCGTACAGTGGATGAGAGCGGACGTCCTCGAAGATCTCCTCGAGCTTTTCGCGCGCAACGGTCTGGGTCCCGGATACCGGATCGCCGATGAGCATTGCTGCCGTCATAACGCACTCCTCCGGCCCGGCCGTGTCCGGCCGCGATCAAACCTAGTAGCTGAGCACCTTGGTGTCGTCGTTTTCCATGACTTCCTCGATGACATAGGCGCCGCCGACGATCCCGGCGCATTCCGGGATCAAGTCTTCCTTGGTCATGTCGAACAGGTCGAGATTGGGCGAGCAGCAGAGGAATTTGACGCCCGCCTCGTGCGCTTCCTTGATGAAGTCATAGACGGTCTTGGGCGAGCCCTCCTTGACGACCAGCGATTCGGCCACGCCCTTCTTCATCAGGCGTCCGGCCGTCGCGGTGCACACGACTTCGACCTCGTAGTCCATTGCCGCCGCCACCGACGCCTGGAAAAACGGAGCGCCCAGTTCTTCGCCGTTGCGCGGGTCGGTGTTGACCAGCATGATCAGAAGTTTGCGTGCCAACTGAGCTGCCTCCAGGCTTGGGATCCGCGCGTTTGGGGTGCGACTGAATGCCACATCCAGCGTGCTGGCGAACATATTAGACAATCCGGATGGAAGCACGTTGCCCTGCAGCATGGACGCATCCCCCGACCGGGTGTGGGGGGCGCGTGGTCGGTCTGCGCGTCCAGGAATACGCGATCAACCTGACCCTTGAACTGAGGCCAGCGGGCCTGCGGCGCCGGTTCCTCGCGGCATTCGCCGTGACCCGGACCGCAAAAAGCCGCGGCGTCGATGGACGCCGCGGCTTGCGTGAAACTCCCGGCACGTCGGGGCTCGTCCTTGCGGCGAGCGCGGTCATCCGCCGCTCGCCGTTGCCCGCCTGCACCAGCCCTGAGCGGGCTGGGCGGCCCTTGCCGAACGGGGTTACTTGGCCCGGCTGATGGTGAACTTGCCGATGCTGATGCCCAGATCGACGCCCTGGCCCGCGCCGGCCAGCGCCAGCGAGACGGTGCCCTTGGTCAGGATCTGCGCAGTGCCGGATTTCACCAGGCCGGCATTGGCTTCGCCCTGCGCATAGGAACCGAGCACGTCGTCGATGGTGTGCACATCGGTGAAGGTGCCGACGCCGTTGTCGATATGTGACTTGCCCGCGGTCAGGCCGACGCCCTGGGCGGCGATCTTCACGTGCATGGAGGTGCCGTTGGCGCAGGTGACGAGGCCGGTGCCCTCGACGTGCTTGTAGATCGCCGACCAGCTGGTCGTGGTGAAGTGCAGTTTGCAGTCCAAATTGGCCTCGGCAGCCGATGCGCGCTGGGGAATCATCGCGCCGGCGGCGAGTGCGGCGACCAATCCAAACATCGGCAGATAACGATTCTTCATGGTCTGGCCTCCTGGTGGTGGTGGGGTGTTGCCAGTCCGACTGTGGCCCCAGCAAGCTGAACGAGAGATTCTGCCGCGCACATCCGTTCAGGTTGCGGGAGGTTCGGGTGCCTGGAGACACGACGGACGCAGGCTCACGGTGGTCGTGATGGTGCGGATCGGCGTGTTCGCACTGGGCAGCGGCCCAGCACGGTAAACTGGCGTGTTTTTTGATCTCCGATTCAGCCCGGCGGCGTTCGCCGCCCTGGGTCCGTACTTCAACCACTGTGCCGATCGAACACCGCGCCACCCCGGAATCCATGAAGACACCCCAAGGCCTGCAGGCGCTGATCGACGACGGCGTGATCGACGAGGTGATCCGCCCGCTCAAGAGCGGCAAGGAAGCGTCGGTGTACGTGGTGCGCAGCGGCAGCGACGTGCGTTGCGCTAAGGTCTACAAGGACATGGCGCAGCGCAGTTTCCAGGCGCGCGTGCAGTACCAGGAAGGCCGCACGGTGCGCGGCAGCCGCGAGATGCGCGCCATCGGCAAGGCCACCCGGTTCGGCCGCAGGCAGCAGGAGATCGACTGGAAGAACACCGAGGTCGATGCCCTGTATCAGCTGGCCGCGGCCGGCGTGCGGGTACCGCAGCCCTACGGCTACTTCAACGGCGTGCTGGTGATGGAGCTGGTCACCGATGCCGAGGGACGCTCGGCGCCGCGGCTGGGCGAGGTCGAACCGGACCCCGATCAGGCGCGCGCCTGGCACCGTTTCCTGGTCGGGCAGGTGGTGCGCATGCTCTGCGCCGGGCTGATTCACGGTGACCTGTCGGAGTACAACGTGCTGGTCGCGCCGGACGGTCCGGTGATCATCGACCTGCCGCAGGTGGTCAGCGCGGCCGGCAACAACGCCGGACGCGCGATGCTGCTGCGCGACGTCGGCAACGTCACCGCGAGTCTGGCGCGCTTCGCCCCGGAGTTGCTGGAGTCGCGCTACGGCGAGGAGATGTGGGCGCTGTTCGAGCAGGGCGCGCTGCGCCCGGACAGCGAACTCAGCGGCGCGTTCGCGGCCGACGAGCATGCCGCCGACGTGGACGGCGTGATGCTGGCGATCATCGATGCGCGCCAGGAGGCGGTCATCCGCCAGCAGGGCCGCGACGCGGCCAACGCCGACGATTGAAACGCGGCCGGGTTCCGTCAAGAATCGCCCGACCGTGCCGCCGGATCGGCTGCAGGCACAGCCCGAGTCGATGCCCATGCCAGACCCGCACGATCTGCCGGCCACCGCGCGCCTCGCGCTGCGCCGCTTCACGCCGGACGACATCGACGTGCTGCATCAGATGTACAGCGACGCCGACGTAGCGCGCTACGTCGGCGGCACCAAGACCCGCGAGCAGACGCAGGAGATGCTGGATCAGCGCATCCTCGCCTACTATGACGCCCATCCCGGCCTGGGCGTGTGGATGACGCTGGAGCGCGCGAGCGGTGTCTGCGTGGGCATGCATCTGCTCAACAACATCCAGGGCGAGACGCACATCCAGCTCGGCTACGTGCTGTTCAAGGAGCACTGGGGCCGCGGTTACGCCACCGAGATGGGCGTTGCGCTGCTGCGCTACGGCTTTGCCGCGGCGGGGCTGGAGCAGATCGTGGCGATCACCGACCTCGCCAATACCGACTCGCAGCGCGTGCTGCTGAAGGCCGGCATGCAGCGCAGGGGCGAACGCAGCTTCCCGCATCCGGCCTATGCCGCGCAGGGCCCGCTGGCGTGGTTCGAGGCCGATCGCGAAGACTGGCTGGCCGCTCGCGGCAGCGGATTTGACGCCGTCTGACTCGACAGGCGCAGACGCTGGCCGAGGCGCCGAGCGATTTTTCCGGGCGCGATCGTGCCCGGCCCTTGCGCCGATTCAAACCCGGGCGGGTTTAAACCCGGGCGAGTAATCTTTGCGGTGGCCCATCGCCGCTCGCGTTGCGCCGGTGATGGCCTTTCCCTGTACCGGAGATCGA
>JAJYMF010000369.1 GCA_021787175.1 Pseudomonadota bacterium
AGAAACTTCACCTGCAAGGGAACGCCCTTCGGAAGGAAACGTCACCGGGAAGGAAACGTCACCCGGAAGGAAATGTCACCCTGAGCGCAGCGAAGGGTCTGGTTTCAGGCTGACGCATCAAGGTGCAGCGTTGTGCCGTTTGATCGGCCGGCGATCGCACTGCACGAAGAGTTGAAGATACCCCCGGAGCAACCATGAAACTCGGAACGTTGAAGGAAGGCGGCCGCGACGGCACCCTGATCGTCGTCTCCCGCGATCTCGTCCGCGCGGTGCGCGCGACCGGCATCGCGCCGACGCTGCAGGCGGCGCTGGATGACTGGCAGCGCGTCGCGCCATTGCTGAATGCGCTGTCGGAGCGTCTGGACCGCGCCGATCCTTTCCCCAACCCCGCGGCCGCAGGGCGAGCCGCCGAGCCGTTCGCGCTCGACATGGGCACCCTGGCCGCACCGCTGCCGCGCGCCTACGAGTTCGTCGACGGCTCGGCCTACCTGCCGCACGTCGAGCGGGTGCGCAAGGCGCGCGGCGCCGAAATGCCTCCAAGCTTCTACACCGATCCGCTGATGTACCAGGCCACCAGCGCCGGCTTCTACGGACCGCGCGATCCGGTGCTGGCCGCCAGCGAGGACTGGGGCATCGACCTCGAGGCCGAGGTGATCGTGGTCACCGACGACGTGCCGATGGGCGTGACCCCGGCCGCCGCCGCCGGGCACATCCAGCTGATCGGCCTGGTCAACGACGTGTCCTTGCGCAACCTGATCCCGGTCGAGCTGGCCAAGGGCTTCGGCTTCCTGCAGTCCAAGCCGCGTTCGGCGCTGTCGCCGGTGCTGGTCACCCCGGACGAGCTGGGCGCAGCCTGGCAGGGTCACAAGCTGCACCTGCCGATGCGCACCTGGATCAACGGCCGCTGGTTCGGCGAACCCGACTGCGGCACGGACATGCAGTTCAGCTTTGCCGAGTTGATCGCGCACGTGGCCAAGACCCGCCCGCTGGCCGCGGGCACCATCATCGGCTCCGGGACCATCGCCAACCACGACACCACCAAGGGTGCCTCGTGCCTGGCCGAGCAGCGCACGGTCGAGACCCTGCGCGACGGCAAGCCGGCGACGCCGTTCCTGAAGTTCGGCGACGTGGTGCGGATCGAGGTACTGGACGCGGCCGGGCACAGCCTCTTCGGGGCGATCGAGCAGCGCATCGAGACGGCGGCCGGCGGCTGATCCAGGTCAAAGCGCGGGTGTGACGCTGCGCCTAGAGTCAGCCCATGAGCAGTGCCCCCGTCCTCGCCGCGCCCGACTTCGACCCCGCGCTGATCGCGCGCTACGACGTCGCCGGGCCGCGCTACACCAGCTACCCGACCGCGCCGCAGTTCCACACCGGTTTCGGCGAGGCCGACCTGCGCGCGCAGGCGCAGGCCTCCAACGAGGAGCCGATTCCGCGCGCGCTGTCGCTGTATGTGCACGTGCCGTTCTGCACCAGTCCGTGCTTCTACTGCGGCTGCACGCGCATCATCACCCGCGATCGCGCCCGCGCCGACGTCTACCTCGAACATCTGCACCGCGAGATCGAACTCGCCGGCGCGCTGTTCGACCGCGACCGCCAGGTGGTGCAGCTGCATTTCGGCGGCGGCACGCCCAACTTCCTCGACGCCGCGCAGATGGCGCGGCTGATGGCGCAGTTGGGCAAGCACTTCAGCTTCGCGCCGCCGGGCGCGCGCGAGTTCGGCATCGAGATGGACCCGCGCTGGGCGGATGCGTCCGGCGTGCGCGCGCTGGCGGCGCTGGGCTTCAACCGGCTCAGCGTGGGCGTGCAGGATTTCGATCCCGCGGTGCAGGCGGCGGTCAACCGCATCCAGGGGTATGAGGCGACCCGCGACCTGATCGCCGCGGCGCGCGCCGCCGGCTTCGCCTCGGTCAGCATGGACCTGATCTACGGCCTGCCGCTGCAGACCCAGTCGAGCTTCCGGCGCACCCTCGAACAGGTGCTGGCGATCCGCCCGGACCGCATCGCCGCCTACAGCTACGCGCATCTGCCCGAGCTGTTCAAGCCGCAGCGCCAGCTCGACGCCAGCCTGCTGCCGAGCGCCGCCGAGAAGCTGGCGCTGTTCGGCATCACCCTGGAGACGCTGACGGCCGCGGGCTACGTCTATATCGGCATGGACCACTTCGCGCTGCCCGGCGACGAGCTGGCGCGCGCGCAGCGCGAGGGTTCGCTGCAGCGCAATTTCCAGGGCTATTCGACCCACGGCGACTGCGACATCGTCGGGCTCGGCATGAGCGCGATCGGCCGCATCGGCGACGCCTACAGCCAGAACGTCAAGGAGCTGCCGGTCTACTACGCCATGCTCGACGACGGCCGCCTGCCGATCGCGCGCGGCCTGCTGCTGAGCGAGGACGACCGCATCCGCCGCGAACTGATCATGGAGCTGATGTGCCATGACCGCCTCGACATGGACGACTTCGGCCGCCGCCACGGCATCGACTTCGCGACGTACTTCGGCGCCGCCCTGCAGCGCCTGCGGCAACTTGCCGCGGACGGTCTGGTGACGGTCGAGACCTCGCGCATCGTCGTCAGCGCACGCGGGCGCCTGCTGTTGCGCAACATCGCCATGTGCTTCGACGCCTACCTCGGCGCCGCAGGCCCGCGCGCGAGGTATTCCCGGGCGATATGATCCGCGCGTAGCTCCACCGCACGGAGACATCGTCGTGGACATCGCCGCCGGTCGTTACGCCCTTGCGGACGTGGTTGCCCATCATTCGCACGGCGACCCCGGGCACCTCTGCACCGCCTGCGCCTTCAGCGCCGGCTGCATCGCCACCGGCCAGGACGAGGAGGCGATGCGGCGCGTGCAGTGCGTGGTCGAACATCTGGGTCCGTATCACGTCGGCGACGCGATCTTCCGCACCCACGAGCCGTTCAGGGCGATCTACGCGGTGCGCGCCGGCATGGTCAAGACCCAGGTCGTCGACGGCGACGGCCACGAACAGGTGCTGGGCTTCTACCTGCCGGGCGAGGCGGTCGGACTCAACGCGATCCATCCCGAGCGCTATCCCTGCGATGCGGTGGCACTGGACACGGTGTACGTCTGCCGGTTTTCGTTTCCGACCGTGCGCGAACTGGCGCAGCAGGTGCCCGACCTGCTGATGAACCTGCTGCGCGCGCTGAGCAAGGAGATCGGCACGTCGGCCATGCTGGCCGGCGACTACAGCGCCGACGAGCGCATGGCGGCGTTCCTGCTCGATCTCGGCGAGCGTCTGGCCGAGCGCCGGCAATCGGCCACGCAGCTGCATCTGGCGATGCCGCGCAGCGACATCGCCAATTACCTGCGGCTGGCGCCGGAGACGGTCAGCCGCGTGCTGGCGCGGTTCCGCGAGCAGGGCCTGATCCGCGTCGACGGGCGCGAGATCGAGCTGACCGATGCGCCGCGCCTGCGCGAGCGCGCCCGCAACGTGCTGCAGCGCTGAGGCGCCGGGCGCTGCCGGCGCCGCGCATGGACCTGCACGCACCCGACCTGATGGGCCTGATCGCCGCGCTGGGCAGCGGGCTGCTGCTCGGCATCGAGCGCGAACGCCACAAGGGCCGCGGCCCGCGGCGGCAGCCGCTGGGGTTGCGCAGCTTTCTGCTCGCGGCGCTGGCTGGCGCGGTCGCCACCCGGCTGGGCGATGCGGCGCTGGCGGTGACGCTGCTGGCCGCCGCGGCATTCGCGCTGGCCGGCTACCTGCGCGTGCGCGACGACGATCCCGGCCTGACCACCGAGCTGGCGCTGCTGCTGGCAGTCCTGCTCGGCGCGCTGGCGATGCGTGCGCCGGCCGCGGCGGCGGCGCTGGCGGTGCTGACCACGCTGGCGCTGGCCGCGAAGACGCGGCTGCATCGGTTTGCGCGGCGCGCGCTCAGTGCCGAAGAGCTGCACGCGGGCCTGCTGCTGGCGGCGGCCGTGCTGGTGGTGCTGCCGCTGCTGCCGGACCGCCCGCTGGCGCTGCTGGCCGGACTGAATCTGCGCACGCTGTGGATGCTGGCGCTGCTGGTGATGGCGATCCAGAGCCTCGGTCACGTGGCGCTGCGCCTGCTCGGTCCGGCGCGCGGACTGGCGCTCAGCGGATTCGCCGGCGGGTTCGTTTCCAGCACCGCCACCATCGGCGCGATGGGTCAGCGCGCGCGGCAGCAGCCGGCGCTGTTCGCGGCCTGCCTCGGCGGCGCGCTGCTGTCGAACATCGCCACCGTGCTGCAGCTGGCGCTGCTGGTCGGCGTGCTGGCGCCGGAACTGTTGCTGCATCTGTCGGCGCCGCTGCTGGCGGCCGGCGTGGCGGCGCTGATCGCGGCGGCGATCGCATTGCGTCGCGGTGCGGCGCGCGCGGAGCGCGCGGCATTGCCGTTGCGGCGGCGGCCCTTCGATCCGCGCCACGCGCTCGGTTTCGCGCTGCTGGTCAGCGTGATACTGCTCGCGGCGGACGCAGCGCGACGCGCGCTCGGGGCGACCGGCGCGCTGCTGGCGGCGGCCGCGGCCGGATTGGCCGATGCGCACGCCGCCGCGGTCTCGGTCGCGCAGCTGGCCGCGGACGGACATCTGTCGTCCGGGCTGGCGCCGATTGCGGTGCTGGCGGCCTTCAGCAGCAACGCGCTCAGCAAGTGCGCCGCGGCGTGGATCGCCGGCGGGCTGCGGTTCGCGGCACCACTGGCCGCCGCGCAGGCGGCGATCGTCGGTGCGGCGTGGGCGGCGTGGCGGATCGTCGGTGCTTGAGTTGACAGTGGGCCGCGCGGCTCAGCCGGTCGCGCCGCGGCCGCCGTCGCGGTCCACCAGTTCCACCTCGGCGTGCGCCAGCGCGTCGAGTGCGCGCAGCTCGGCGACCGCCTCGCGGCGCTGGAACAGCAGCAGGTCGAGTGGATACCACAGCATCACCCAGCCGAGGATCTGCACGCCCTCGCCCAGCCAGTCGAGCAGCGGCAGCCGGCGCAGCTCCTGGCCGACCAGGGTGGTCGAGGCCAGGATCAGCATGCCGACCAGCAGCGCCCGCCACGCCAGGCGCATGCGCGCGCGCAGCATCCGCGCGGCCTGGTCGCGCTCGTAGACGAAGTGGTTGTGCACCGCCGCGTCGATGGTGTCGGCCGCATCGCGCAGCTCGGGCGGCAGGTGCACGCGCAGGCGCAGGGCGCCGCGCGGATCGAGTTCCTGCGCGTAGGAGAGCAGATAGCGATGCGCGTGCGGATCCAGCGCGCGTTCGCGGAAGGGCGCCGGGTCGAGCACGTCGAACAGTTGCGCGAGACTGTGCAGCTCGAGCTCGATGGTGGGGACGGCAACATTCGCCATGCGGCCGATTCTGCCGGGCGCCGCGGTCGTGCGCGAGCGCCTCAGGCTGGGCCTTGCAGATCAAACGCTTTCCCTCAGTGTCAGCGCCGCGGGCCGGGCTGACAGGCCCGGCGCTCTCCCTCGGTGTCGGGCTGGGCCTTGCAGCCCAGCCTGCCCGCGTGCCACCCCGCGGCCGGATCCCGTGCGAGCGGGCCATCCATGGCCTGCACGGGACGCGGTCGTCCCGACCGCGCTCAGCGCGCCGCCATCAGGGCGCGGGTCATGTCCAGCATGCGGTTGGAGAAGCCCCACTCGTTGTCGTACCAGCTGAGCACCTTGACCAGGGTGCCGCCCATCACGCGCGTCTGGGTGGCGTCGTAGATGCTCGACAGCGGGTTGTGGTTGAAGTCCACCGACACCAGCGGCTGGGTGTTGACGCCGAGGATGCCCTTCAGCGCGCCCTCGCTGGCCTCGCGCACCGCGGCGTCGATCTCGTCCTTGCCGGTCGCGCGCGCGGCGACGAAGGACAGATCCACCACCGACACGTTGATGGTCGGCACGCGCATGGCGAAGCCGTCGAGTTTGCCGTTGAGTTCCGGCAGCACCAGCCCCACCGCAGCGGCGGCGCCGGTCTTGGTCGGGATCTGGCTCATGGTCGCCGAACGCGCGCGGCGCAGGTCGGAGTGGTAGACGTCGGTCAGCACCTGGTCGTTGGTGTAGGCGTGGATGGTGGTCATCAGACCGTGCACGATGCCGATCTTCGTGTGCAGCACCTTGGCCAGCGGCGCCAGGCAGTTGGTGGTGCAGCTGGCGTTGGAGATGACCTGATGACCGGCCCTGAGCTGGTCGTGGTTGACGCCCATGACGAAGGTGCCGTCGACGTCGCCGCCGCCCGGCGCGGAGATGATCACCTTCTTCGCGCCGCCGGCCAGATGCGCGCCGGCCTTGGCCTTGGTGGTGAACAGGCCGGTGCATTCCAGCACCACGTCCACGCCCAGCGCGCCCCAGGGCAGCTTGGCCGGGTCGCGCTCGGCGAACACCTTGATGCGGTCGCCCTTGACGACCAGATCACCGCCATCCACCGAGACCTCATGCGGGAAGCGGCCGTGCGCGGTGTCGTACCGGGTCAGGTGGGCGTTGGTTTCGGCGTCGCCCAGATCGTTGATCGCGACCACCTGGATCTCGTTCGTGCGGTTCGACTCGTACAGCGCGCGCAGGATGTTGCGGCCGATGCGGCCGTAGCCGTTGATCGCGACCTTGATGGCCATGGGACGGTGTCCTCCGGGGCGGATGGATGGGCGGAAACCGGCATTTTACGATGATTCCGCGTGCTCCCGCGGGCGTCATCGGATCGCTGCGGCGCTGTGGCAGACTGCGACGGGTTCGCCCGGAGTCCACCCATGCATCGCCGCCGCCAGTCGCTGCCCCTCGCACTGCTTGCATCCGCCCTGCTGGCCGTGGCGCCCGCCGCTCTCGCCTGGGGCCCGCTCGGCCACCGCATCGTCGCTGATCTCGCACAGCCCCGGCTCACGCCGGCGGCGCGCGCCGAAGTCGATCGGCTGCTGGCCAGCGAGCACGCCGCGAGCCTGGCCGACATCGCCAACTGGGCCGACCGGCTGCGCGACGATCCGGTGCCGGAGATGGCCGTGCTGGCCCGGGAAACCGCGCCGCTGCACTACGTCAACATGCACGGCCGCTGCGTGTATCGGCCCGCGCTGGACTGCCCCGACGGCCAGTGCGTGGTGCATGCCATCCATCACTACGCCGCGATTCTCGGCGACCGCAGCCTGCCGATCGCCGAGCGCGCGCAGGCGCTGAACTTCGTGGTGCACTTCGTCGGTGACGCGCAGCAGCCGCTGCACGCGGGTTACCAGGACGACAAGGGCGGCAACGAGGTCCAGGTGCAGTTCGAGGGCAGGGGCAGCAATCTGCACCGGGTCTGGGACTCGGGCCTGCTGTCCACCCGCCGTCTGGACGCCGCCGCCTACGCCGCGCTGCTCGAGCGCGAGGGTCCGGTGGCGTTGCCGAAGCCGATCGCGCCGTTCGACGACGCTCCGGCACAGTGGGTCGAGCAGAGCTGCCGCATCGTCATGGACGACGGCGTCTATCCCTCCGGCCATCGCATCGACGCGGCCTACGTCGAGCGCATGCGGCCGATCGCCGAGCGCCAGCTGCGGCTCGGCGGTGCGCGCCTGGCCGCGCTGCTCAACCGCGTGCTGGGCCGGTCGCCCGCGGCTTCAGCGTCGCAGTAGCGCGAACACGCCCCACGGGTTCTGCGTCAGCGCCACGCTGACGATGAAGCCGAAGGTCGCCAGCGCCGCGACGAAGGCCGCGGCGCGGATGCGCGGCGTGCGTCCGCGCCGCAGCGCGATCACGCCCAGCACGATGTACACCGCCAGCAGCACCACCTTGACCGTCAGCCAGGCGTCCAGCAGCGGGTACTGGTGCACGATCAGAGT
>JAJYMF010000215.1 GCA_021787175.1 Pseudomonadota bacterium
TTCCCCGAGCTGAGCGTCGAGTTCACCGAGCTGCTGCGCCTGCCCGGCGTGGTCGAGCAGGTCGAGCCCGACCTGCAGGCGCTGGGTGCCGCGCTGCTGGCGCTGGCCGATCGCGCACTGACCGAACTGGGCGAGGCGCGCGAGCGCGAGGGCGCGCGCCTCGGCGAGGCGATGAGCGAGCGCCTGCAGGGCATCGCCGCGCAGGTGGCGGCGGTGCGTGCGGCGATGCCCGAGATCCGCGCCGCGCAGCGCGGCAAGCTCGACGCGCTGCTGGCCGAGATCAAGGACGCCGCCGATCCGGCGCGCATCGAGAAGGAGCTGGTCGCGCAGCTGCTGCGCCTGGACGTCGACGAGGAGCTCGATCGCCTCGATGCGCACGTCGCCGAAGCGCGCCGCGTGCTGGCCCTGAGCGAGCCGGTCGGCCGGCGTCTGGACTTTCTGCTGCAGGAGTTCAACCGCGAGGCCAACACGCTGGGATCGAAGTCGGTGGATCCGCGCAACACCCAGGCCGCGGTCGAGCTGAAGGTGCTGATCGAGCAGATCCGCGAGCAGGTGCAGAACATCGAATAGCGGGCCGCGGGCCTCGCGCCGCGAGAGGGGTACGCCCATGCCGATACGCCGCTGCCGCATCAGCCCCCCGTCCGTGCCGCGGGTACGGGGGCATCGCGTGTCGAGGATCGCCGGATGACCGGCACCCTGTTCATCGTCGCCGCGCCCTCGGGCGCGGGCAAGTCCAGCCTGGTCAACGCGCTGCTGGCACGCGAGCCGGGGATTTCGCTGTCGATCTCCTACACCGACCGCGCGCCGCGTCCCGGTGAACTGGATGGCAGGCACTACCACTTCGTCGACCGCGCCACCTTCGACGCGATGGCCGCGGCCGGCCAGTTCTTCGAGTACGCCGATGTGCATGGCGATCGCAAGGGCACCGCGCGTACCGCGGTCGAGCCGATCCTGGCCGCGGGCCGCGACGTGCTGCTCGAGATCGACTGGCAGGGCGCTCGCTCGGTGCGCGCGGTCAAGCCGGACTGCGTCGGCATCTTCATCCTGCCGCCATCGCGGGCGGAGCTGGAGCGTCGGCTGCGCGCGCGCGCGACCGACAGCGAAGCGACCATCGCGCGGCGCCTGGCCAACTCGCGCGAGGAGCTGCGCCACGCCGGCGAGTTCGAGTACTGGATCGTCAACGACCGCTTCGAGCGCGCGCTGGACGACCTGACCGCGATCGTGCGTGCCGTGCGCCAGCGCGCGCCGCTGCAGTGGCCGCGGCCGCAGGCGCTGCTCGACGCGCTGCTGAAAGACGGCTGAATCCGCCCGCTTGGCGTGCTGCGGCGCGTCCTGTACCTTCGAGTTCATTTTCCCGCGATGACCCCGCCTCCATGCCGACTGACGCCGATGCCGATGCCCTGGTCGAGGTCCGCGACCTGACCACGATGCTCAGCGGCAAAGCCGTGTTCGACGGACTCAGCCTCGACATCCCGCGCGGCAAGGTCACCGCCATCATGGGCCCCAGCGGCACCGGCAAGACCACCCTGCTCAAGCACATCACCGGGCAGATGCGCCCCGACCGCGGCACCCTGCGCGTGGACGGCCAGAACGTGCCGACGCTGGGTCGCGAGGCGCTGTACGCGCTGCGCGAGCGCATCGGCTACCTGTTCCAGAATTCCGCGCTGCTGACCGACTACGACGTGTTCGAGAACGTCGCCTTTCCGCTGCGCCAGCACGCGCGGCTGCCCGAGGTCCTGCTGCGCAACATCGTGCTGACCAAGCTGCAGGCGGTGGGCCTGCGCGGCGCGGCGCGGCTGATGCCCAGCGAGCTGTCCGGCGGCATGGCGCGGCGCGTGGCGCTGGCGCGCGCGATCGTGTTCGATCCGATGCTGATCCTCTACGACGAGCCCTTCGTCGGCCTCGACCCGATCGCGCTCAACCAGGTGCTGAAGCTGATCCGCACCCTCAACCGCACGCTCGGCATCACCTCGATCCTGGTCGCGCACGAGTTCGCCGCCGTGCGCCAGGTCGCCGACGGGGTGCACCTGATCGCCAACGGCCGGCTGGTCGCCTCGGGCACGCCCGAGCAGCTGGCGCGTGGCGAATCGGACTGGACGCGGCAGTTCTTCGGCGGCGAGGCCGACGGGCCGGTGCCGTTCCAGTATCCGGCCGGCGACTACGCTGAGGCCCTGGGCTTCACCGGAGCGGCGGCATGAGTGCCGACATGAAGACCAAGGCGCCGCGCGGCGGCATGCTGGTGGACGGACTGGCGCAGATCGGCGCCTGCGGCCTGTTCCTGCTCGCCCTGCTCGGCGCGATTCCGCGCAGCCTGCGCCATCTGCGCGAGATCTCGCGCCAGGTCTGGTTCGTCGGCGCGATGAGCCTGGTGATCATCATGATCAGCGGCCTGTTCGTCGGCATGGTGCTGGCGCTGCAGCTGTACTACACGCTGTCGATCTTCGGCGGCACCGCCGCGCTGGGCACGGTGGTGGCGCTGTCGCTGTACCGCGAGCTGGGGCCGGTGATCACCGCGCTGCTGTTCGCCGGCCGCGCCGGCACCGCGATGACCGCCGAGATCGGCCTGATGCGCGCCACCGACCAGCTGGCCGCGATGGAGATGATGGCGGTCGATCCGATCGCCTTCGTCGCCACGCCGCGCTTTCTCGCCGGCGTGATCGCGATGCCGCTGCTGGCCAATGTCTTCAGCATGCTCGGCCTGCTCGGCGCGCATCTGGTCGGCGTCACCTGGCTGGGCGTCGACAACGGCACGTTCTGGTCGAACATGACCTCCAACGTCGACGTCTGGAAGGACATCGTCAACGGCACCTGGAAGGCACTGGCCTTCGGCGTCGTGGTGTCGCTGATCGCCGTGTTCCAGGGCTACACCGCACCGCCGACCAGCGAGGGCGTGGCCTATGCCACCACCCGCACGGTGGTGTTTGCGTCCATCGTCATCCTGGCGCTGGACTTCGTGATGACCGCATTCCTGATGTGAGAGGGCCTCCGCCGTGAATCCCCGCCGCTCCTTCGCCGCCGGCACCGGCCTGTTCATCCTGCTGGGCTTTGCCGCGCTGGCCTACCTCGCCACGCAGACGTCCTCGGTGGCCAATTTCAGCTCCGGGCCCACCTACGACGTGGTCGCCCAGTTCGACAATGTCGGCTCGCTGAAAGACCGCGCGCCGGTCAAGATCGCCGGCGTGCGCGTCGGTTCGGTCAAGTCGATCCAGCTCGACAATCAGAGCATGGAAGCCAAGGTCACCCTGGCGATCGACACCCGCTACAACGACATTCCCGACGACTCCTTCGCCAAGATCATGACCAGCGGCTTGCTCGGCGACCAGTTCGTGGCGCTGTCGCCGGGCGGTTCGCCGGACGTGCTCAAAAACGGCAGCCGCATCATCAACACGCAGTCGGCGATGCAGCTCGAAGACCTGATCGGCAAGTTCCTGGTCGGCGGTTCGTCGCCCGCCAAGAGCAGCAGCACCGGCGCGGCCGGCGGCGGCAAGAACGGTGGCTGAGTCCGTCCCCTCGATCGACACGCGGCGCCCGTCGCCGCGCAGGAGAAACCCCATGTTGCGCACGCTTGCATTCGCCCTTGCCGTTACCCTCGCCGCCGCGACCGTCAACCCGGTTGCCGCGCAGACCCCCGCGCCGGCGACGCTGGCGGCGGCCCCGCAGCAGACGCCGCAGCAGATCGTGCAGTCGATCGCCGATCAGCTCGGGCAGGCCATCGAGGGCCACCAGGCCGAGCTCAAGAACGACCGTCCCAAGCTGATCGCGATCATCAACAAGATCCTGCTGCCGCATTTCGACGTGCAGTACGCCTCGCTGCTGGTGCTGGGCCGTTACGCGCGCACCGCCACGCCGCAGCAGCGCGAGCAGTTTTCCAAGGCGTTCTACGACTCGATCACGCAGCGCTACGCCGAGGGGTTGTTGAACTACACCCGCGGCCGTGTGCAGGTGCTGCCGGCGCGGGCCGGGGGCGACGCGCGCCGCCAGATCGTGCGCACCGAGGTGGTGCTCAACGACGGCAAGAAGGTCGCCGTGGATTACGTGTTCCATCGCGCGCTGAACGGCCAGTGGCAGGCCTACGACGTGATCATCGAGGGCATTTCCTACATCGCCAACTTCCGCAGCCAGGTCGGCGAGGAAATCCGTCGCAGCAGCCTCGATGCCCTGATCACGCGCCTGGAGTCGCAGGGCGGCAAGGCCATCGACACCCTCAACAAGCAGGGTGGTGCGGGGTGAGCGGCAGCGCCTGCCGTCTGCAGCAGCCGCAGGCCGGCACCCTGGCGCTGGCCGGTACGCTCGGCTTCGCCAACGCCGCCGCCTGCTATGCGCAAGTCGCCCGCACCCTGCATGCGGACGGCATCGCCATCCTCGATCTCGGCGGGCTGGAGCGCGCCGACAGCGCCGCGCTGGCCTGCGTGCTGGCCTGGATCGCCGATCGCCGCGCCCGCGGCCGCGCGCTGCAGGTCAGCGCGCTGCCCGAGGGTCTGCGCGCGCTGGCGCGGGTGTGCGAGGTCGAGGATCTGCTGGACGCCGCGGCCCGCGGCTGACGCGCGCGTTGCCGGCAGGCCGCAGTCCACGGCTGGCTCTCGCGCGACTCATACTCGTTCGCGATCAAGATACAAAAACCGCGTACCCCGGATGCAGCGCAGCGGAATCCGGAAATCAGGCTGGGTACGGCCCCGGATTGCGCCTCTCTCGAGGCTCCATCCGCGCTACTCATCGTATCGATTGAATGCAACTCGGTATCAGAAGGCGCTAGACGCCGCGGCGGGCGCCGGCGCACTGGCTGCCGGAGCCGGTGCCGCCGAGCTGGCCGCGGATGCCGGAGCTGCCGTCGATGCAGCGGACGCCGGGATCGCCGCAGCTGCCGCGCCGCCACCGCCGCGCTTGCCCTGCTCGTAGGCCTGCTGCTGCTGCAGCAGCTGATCGATGTCGTCGCTGGAGCTGTCGTTGAGACCCTGCATCTGCTCGATGATCGCGGCCGGCGGGTTGCCGTGGTAGATCAGGTAGGTGCGCCGCTGCAGGTAGGCGTCGCGGGTCATCAGGTAGGGATCGTAGGCCGAGTTGAGGAAACTCTCGGAGTCGATGAAGCTCGCGCGCAGCTGCACGTAGTACAGCATGATCGGCAGGTACTCGGCGTAGTACCGGAAGCTGTGCTCGCGCGCATACCAGGACATCGGATCGAGCAGGTAGCTGTCCACCGGCCACGCCCACACGTCGCGGACTGTGGTCGGACCCAGCAGCGGCAGCACCATGTACGGGCCGTCGGGTACGCCCCAGCGCGCCAGGGTCACGCCGAAGTCGGTCTTGTCCAGGGTCAGGCCGAGTTCGCTGGCGGGATCGAAAAAGCCCAGCAGGCCGATCGTGGTGTTGACCGCGAAGCGCCCGGTGTTGCGGGCCGCTCCCGCCGGACGCGCCTGCAGCAGGTCGTTGACGATGCTCACCGGCAATTCGATGTTGGAATAGAAGTTGCCGATCAGTTTGCGCATCGTCGCCGTGGTGACCTTGCGGTAGCCCACGGCGACCGGCCGCACCACGGCCTTGTCGACCTTCTCGTTGAAGGCGAAGGTCTTGCGGTTGACGTTCTGCCACGGATCCTCGGTCTTGGGCGGCTGGATGGCGCAGCCGGCCAGACTGAGCAGGGCGACGGCCAGCGCGGTGCGGACGAGCGGGCGCGGGCGGAGCATCATGGACATGGGGAATCCGGCAGGAAATCGATCAGGGGAAGAGCATAGTAAACTATCAAGTACACCATCGCGGCGGGCGCGGATGAAATCGGCGTCATGTCGACTCATTGCCAGCGCGGCCCTCGCGCCGGTACACTCGTTCTCCATTTAAGTTTCTGTAACTAAAAAGGTTTTGAAATGGCACGCATTACCGTAGAAGACTGCCTCGAAGTCGTCGACAATCGCTTCGAGCTGGTGCTGATGGCCACCAAACGCGCGCGCCAGCTGGCCAAGGGCGCCGAGCCGCGGGTCGATCCGCAGCACGACAAGCCGACCGTGGTGGCACTGCGCGAAATCGGCGAGCGCCGCATCGATCAGGCGACCATCGACGAAATCGAGCGCATCGAGCGCGAGCGTGCCGAACGCGAGGCGCTGGAATGGGCCGCCGCCGAGGTCGCCGCCGACGACGATCTGTCCAAGGGCGGGGACGACTGATGCCCTCCGACGGCTGCAGCCCGTGCGCGGAGGCCGCCTGAACCGGCGGCCCGGACGCACATGGAGGCGGCCGCGAATCTGACGCGCGCGGGCGCCGGTCCGGTTCCGGAGTACGTGCGCGTGCTGGAGTCCAAGCTCGCGCAGTACCTGTCCGCCGAACAGATCCTGCGCGTGCGTTCGGCGTTCCTGCGTGGTGCCGAGGCGCACGCGGGGCAGACCCGGCTCAGCGGCGAGCCCTACATCACGCATCCGGTTGCGGTGGCGGGCCTGCTCGCCGATCAGCGCATGGACGCGGAGACGATCATCGCCGCGATCCTGCACGACACCCTCGAGGACACCGCCTTCGACCGTGCGGCGATGGAGGTCGAATTCGGCGTCGTCGTCGCCGAGTTGGTGGACGGCGTCACCAAGCTGGACAAGGTGCGTTTCGCCAGCCGCCAGGAGGCCACCGCCGAAAGCTTCCGCAAGATGCTGCTGGCGATGGCGCGCGATCTGCGCGTGATCCTGATCAAGCTCGCCGATCGCCTGCACAACATGCGCACGCTGGATGCCAAGGCGTCCGAAGCGCGCCGGCGCATCGCCATCGAGACGCTGGAAATCTACGCGCCGATCGCGCAGCGGCTGGGCATGAACCTGATCAAGGCCGAGTTGCAGGACCTCGGATTCCGCGCGCTCTATCCCGACCGCCATCGCGTGATCGGCGCGCGCATCCAGGCCGCACTGGGCAACCGCCGCGAGGCGATGGCGAAGATCGAGACGGCCCTGGGCGAGCGCCTCGCGGCCGAGGGCATTCCGGCGCGGCTGGTCAGCCGCATCAAGGCGCCGTGGAGCGTGTACGCCAAGATGCACGGCGAGCACAAGTCGTTCGCGCAGGTGATGGACGTTTACGGCTTCCGCATCGTCACCGACAGCGTGATGCGCTGCTATCAGGCGCTGGGCGCGGTGCATGCGCTGTACAAGCCGCTGGACGCACGCTTCAAGGATTTCATCGCGATTCCCAAGGCCAACGGCTACCAGTCGCTGCATACCGTGCTGTTCGGGCCGTTCGGCGCGCCGATCGAGATCCAGATCCGCACCGAGGACATGGACGCCATCGCCGAGCGCGGCATTGCGGCGCACTGGGCCTACAAGACCGAGTCGCAGCCGCCCAATGGCGCTCAGGCGCGGGCGCGCGAATGGATCGCCGGGCTGGCCGACCGCGAGGCGGCGACGGCGTCGTCGCTGGAATTCATCGAGAACGTCAAGGTCGACCTGTTCCCCGACGAGGTTTACCTGTTCACCCCGCGCGGCGACATCCTCTCGCTGCCGCGCAACGCCACCGCCCTCGACTTCGCCTACGCCGTGCATACCGACGTCGGCGACCACGCGGTCGCGGCGCGCGTCGACGGCGCGTTCGCGCCGCTGCGCACGCGGCTGTCGTCCGGACAGGGCGTCGAGATCGTGACCGCGCCCTCGGCGCAGCCCAGCCCGCAGTGGCTGGAGTTCGTGGTCAGCGGCAAGGCGCGCACCGCCATCCGCAATCACCTCAAGAAGCTGCAGCACGAGGACGCGGTCGATTTCGGCCATCGCATGCTCGACCG
>JAJYMF010000256.1 GCA_021787175.1 Pseudomonadota bacterium
ACCTGCACCTCGCGCAGCACCCGCGCCAGCACCATCGGCACGAAGCTCTCGTCCCAGTACGAGAGCCGGCGGTCGGCGTAGGGGCCGAGGCCGAGGTCCACCAGCAGCATCAGCGCCGGATCCGGCGCCAGCAGGCGATCGGTCTGCATGCGGTAGGTGAAGCCGCTGGAGGGCGCCTGCGTCTGCGCACGAATGACGCCGCCGAGCGCGCGGTCGAGCGCGTCGCGCACCTGTGTCGAGCAGTTGGCGGTGAAGTAGTCGTAGCGGTAGCGCGCGTGCTGCGGCTGGAGATTCCAGTACAGGAAGTCGCGCAGCGCGGCCGCCTGCGCCGGCGTGAACGCCAGCACCTCCTCGCGCACCGAGCGGCCCTCGGCGATGTACGACGCGATGTCGTCGTCGGCCGGGTCGGAGTCCATGCGATAGACCATGCGGCCGCGCGCGAAGTTGAGGTAGAAGTCCTTCTGCGCGAAGTCGAAGATGCCGTAGTTGAAGGTGCGCGCCTCGCCGCTGGCGCGATCGCGCAGCAGGATGGCGATGTGGCCGAAGCGCTCCCAGACCGCGGTGCCCGGACCGTAGGTGACCAGCGCCACCTCGAGGTCGGTTCCCGGCGCGTCGGCCAGTCCGGCGTGCGCGGCGCCGGGCAGCAGGGCGGTCAGCGCCAGCAGGACTGCCAGCAGGGGCGCGCGGATCCGAAGCCGCTCAGGCCGCATCGGGGGCGCGCACCTTCAGCCGGATCACGCGGCGGTCGTCGGCGGCGATGACCTCGAAGGCGTAGCCGTCGATGCTGGCGCTCTCGCCGGCTTCCGGCAGATGGCCGATCGCGGCGGTGACCAGGCCGCCGACGGTGTCGGATTCCGCGTCCGGGAAATGCGTGCCGAAGCGTTCGTTGAAGTCGTCGATCGGCATCAGCGCGTCCACCAGATGGCTGCCGTCGGGCTGCGACTGCACCCGCTGCGTGGCCTCGGCGTCGTCGTGCTCGTCGGCGATGTCGCCGACGATCTCTTCCAGCACGTCCTCGATCGTGATCAGTCCGGCGACGCCGCCGTACTCGTCCATCACGATCGCCATGTGGTTGCGGGTGAGCTTGAACTCGCCCAGCAGCACGTTCAGCCGCATCGACTCCGGAATCAGCGCCGCCGGCCTCAGCAGGGTGCGGATGGCGCAGCCCTCGGCGCTGCCGAAGGTGCGCAGCAGATCCTTGGCCAGCAGGATGCCGAGGATCTCGTCCTTGTCCTCGCCGTGCACCGGAAAGCGCGAATGGCCGGATTCGACCACCGTCGCCAGGATGTCGGCGAACGGCGCGTCGACGGCCAGCATCACCATCTGCATGCGCGGGATCATGGCGTCGGCCACGACCAGCTCGCTGACCTCGATCGCGCCCTCGATCATCGCCAGGGTGTCGCGCGCGAGCAGGCCGTTGTCGTGGGCGGCGCGCAGTTCGGCGAGCAGTTCCTCGCGATTGCGCGGCTCGCCGGAAAGCATGTGGCCCAGGCGGCCCCAGAAGGAGCGCGTCGGGCCGCTGGTACTCGGGTCCTCGCTCATTGCGGGCGTGGATCGTATCGGTGGGGTGGAACCTGAAAGTCTAGCCGAATCCGGGTGCACACCGCGCCAGCCGCCCGTCATCCGGCATACGGATCTGCGATTCCGAGGCCGGCCAGCATCCGCGTTTCCAGTGCTTCCATGCGCCGCGCCGGGCCCTCGTCCTGATGGTCGTGGCCGAGCAGGTGCAGTACGCCGTGGACGGTCAGGTGCGCATAGTGGGCAGTCAGCGGCTTGCCCTGTTCGCGCGCCTCGCGTGCCACCACCGGCGCACAGATCACCAGGTCGCCCAGCAGCGGCAGGCGCAGTCCGGGCGGCAGCTCGGCGGCGAACGACAGCACGTTGGTGGCGTGGTCGCGGCCGCGGTAGCGGCGATTCAGCGCGCGCCCCTCGGCGGCGCCGACGATGCGGATCGCCAGCTCGGCCGCTGCGCGCCGGCGGGCGCCGGCCAGCGCCGCCGCGACCCAGCGCCGGAACGACACCGGTGCCGGCAGGCCGCGGCGGGGCAGGGCGTAGCTGACGTGCACGATGGGATTGCCGGGACTCGGGACGTTTGAAGAGCCGGGACCCGGGACCCGGGACCCGGGGCCCGGAAGAGCAGAGTGCACGGGGTGGTGAGGCATGGCGCGCGCCTCAGTCCGCCGCGCCACGCGCGTCACCCCTCGGGGCATCCGGAGTTTGATCCTCTATATCCGAGTCCCGGCTGTCGCTCTGCCTTTCCCGGGCCCCGGGTCTCGGGTCCCGGGTCCCGGTTTGAGAGCCCCGGGTCCCGTTCTCCTCGAACGCCTCGTACGCCCGCACGATGCGCGCCACCAGCGGATGGCGCACCACGTCGCGCGAGGTGAAGAAGGTGAAGCTGATGCCGTCGACCTCGCGCAGCACCTCGACGGCGTGGCGCAGGCCCGAACGCACCTGGCGCGGCAGGTCGGTCTGGGTGGCGTCGCCGGTGATCACCGCCATCGCGCCGAAGCCGATGCGGGTCAGGAACATCTTCATCTGCTCGACGGTGGTGTTCTGCGCCTCGTCGAGGATCACGAAGGCGTCGTTGAGGGTGCGCCCGCGCATGTACGCCAGCGGCGCGATCTCGATCACGTTGCGCTCGATCAGCTTGGCCACGCGCTCGAAGCCGAGCATCTCGTAGAGCGCGTCATACAGCGGGCGCAGATAGGGATCGATCTTCTGGGTCAGGTCGCCGGGCAGGAAACCGAGCTTTTCGCCCGCCTCGACCGCCGGACGCACCAGGATCAGCCGCTGCACGCGGTTCTGGGCCAGCGCCTCGACCGCGCTGGCCACCGCAAGGTAGGTCTTGCCGGTGCCGGCGGGACCGACGCCGAAGCTGATGTCGTGACGCGCGATCGCGTGCAGGTAGCGCGCCTGGGTCGGGCCGCGGCCCTTGATCACGCCGCGCTTGACCCGGATCACCACCTCCTGCGCATCGTCGACGTCGCGTTCGGCGCTGCGCTCGATGCCGGATTCGGCCAGCTGCAGATGCACGCGCGCGCCGTCGAGGATCTCGTCCGAGGTGGCGTCGTAGAGCATCCGCAGCGCGCGCTCGGCGGCGGCGGCAGCGCGCTCGTCGCCGATCACGCGGAACACCGAACCGCGGTTGGCGATCTCGACGCCGAGGCGCAGCTCGATCTGGCGCAAGTGCTCGTCGAAGGGGCCGCACAGATTGGCCAGCCGCTCGCCGTCGTCGGGATCGAGCGCGAAGTCGCGCTGGTTGAGTTCGCTCATAAGCGCACCAGGGTAGCGCGCGGCTCGCCCAAGAACCACACACGTTATCGCTGGAGAGCGTTGCGGGCGGCCTTGCGCGGCCTGCGGACCGGCACCGGGAGCAGCGGATTGCTTGAATATAATTATTCGATGAGTTAATTTTTTGGCATGGCTATATCGAGCAAGCGCAAAGAGCGATCGCGCAGCCGTCGCGCCGGCCGCCCCAGGGGTGATGACCACGACCTGCGTGCGCGCCTGCTGGACGCCGCGATCGCGCGGTTCGCGCGCACGGGTATCGACGCGACGTCGTTGCGCTCGATCGCCTCCGACGCCGATGCCACACCCGCGATGCTGCACTACTACTTCGGCGACAAGGATCAACTCACGCAGGCGCTGATCCATGAGCGCCTATTGCCGGCGGTGGTGCCTTTGCGTGCGCATCTGGAGCAGGCCGGCGATGATCCGGCCGTGCTGGTTGCCGGTTTCGTGAGCGGCATCGGCGAGATCGTCGCGCGTCACCCGTGGTTGCCGTCGTTGTGGGTGCGTGAGGTGCTGTGCGAAGGCGGCGCGCTGCGCGACGTGCTGTTCAATCAGGCCATTCCGCAACTGCCGCAGATGCTTGCGCAACGCTTCGCGACGGCACAGGCGAGCGGCAAGCTCAATGCTGGCCTCGATCCGCGACTGTTGGTCGTTTCACTGGTCGGGCTGACCCTGTTTCCCGCTGCGGGCGCACCGATCTGGCGGCGCGTGTTCGCCGCCGAGCATCTCGGCGCCGATGACTTGCTCAAGCACACGCTTGCGCTGCTCAGCCAGGGTGTGGGCACAGGCTGAATCCGGAGAATCGCGATGACCGCTGCTCGAATCGTCTGTCGTCTGTCGGCCGCGATCATGGTCAGCGTCGTATGCCTTTCGGCGTGCACGAAAGGGCCGCCGCAGGCGCTGGGTACGCTCGAATACGACCGCATCACCTTGCCGGCGCCGGCGGCCGAGCGCATCGTCGCGATCGATGTGCGCGATGGCGAGCAGGTCAAGGCCGGACAGCCGCTGCTGCAACTGGACCCGACGCATGCCAAATCCGAGCTCGCCGCCGCCGAGGCGCAGGCGCAGCTGCAACGCGAGGCGCTGGCCGAACTCCAGGTGGGGCCGCGCAGCGAGGACATCGCCAAAGCGCGTGCGAATCTCGCGTCTGCCGAGGCCGGGGCACGCGAGGCGCGTGCCTACTACGACCGCCTGCTCCCGCTCAAGGGCAGGAACTACGTTGCCGCGGCCGATCTCGATCGCGCCCGTGCCGCTGTCGGCAATGCCGACGGCCAGGTCGCCGCCGCGCATGCCGCGCTCGACGAACTGCTGCACGGCACGCGTCCGGAACAGATCGCGCAGGGCCAGTCGGCGCTCGCCGCCGCCGCGGCACAGGCCAGGGCACTGCGCATTCTGCTCGACAAATTGAGCGTCATTGCACCGCGCGCAGGCCGTATTGACACTATTCCGTACAAGCTCGGCGATCAGGCGCCGGTCGGCGCGCCGTTGGCGATCCTGCTGGTCGGCGATCGACCCTACGCGCGCATCTACGTATCGGAGCAGGAGCGCGCGAACGTGCACGTCGGCGACGCGGTGAGCGTGTTCGTCGACGGGCGCGACACGCCGTTCGCCGGCAAGGTGCGTATGGTGCGCGACGAGCCCGCGTTCACGCCCTACTATGCGTTGACCGGCGAGGACGCGGCGCGTCTGAGCTATATCGCCGAGATTGCGCTGGGCGCCGACGCCGCGGGCCTGCCTGCCGGCCTGCCGGTGCACGTCGAGTTTGCCGGGTCGAAGCCATGAGCACGGACGAGGCCGGGACGGCGATCTGTGCGCACGGCCTGAGCAAGCGCTTCGGCGCTCTCGTCGCGGTTGACCGGATCGATCTCGAAGTGCCGCGTCGGCACGTCTATGGTTTCCTCGGCCCGAACGGCTCCGGCAAGTCGACCACGATCCGCATGCTTTGTGGCTTGCTGACGCCGAGCGCGGGCGAGATCGAGGTGCTCGGCCTGCGTATCCCGGCCGAGGCGGAGGCGCTGCGCCGCCGCATCGGCTACATGACGCAAAGGTTCTCGCTGTTCGAGGATCTCACGGTGCGCGAGAACCTCGAATTCCTTGCCGCGATTCAGGGCGTGCCGAGAAGGCGCACCCGCACCCGCATCGACGAGCTGATCGGGCAATACCATTTCGGCGGCTGCCAGAGCCAGCTCGCGGGCACCCTGAGCGGCGGTCAGAAGCAGCGGCTGGCGCTCGCCTGCGCGGTGATCCACGAACCCGAGTTGCTGTTCCTGGACGAGCCGACCAGCGCGGTCGATCCCGAGTCGCGCCGCGACTTCTGGGAAAAACTCTTCGAGCTTGCCGATGCCGGCACCACCTTGCTGGTCTCCACGCATCTCATGGACGAGGCCGAGCGCTGCCATCGGCTGGCCATCCTCAACCACGGCGTGCTGGTTGCCGACGGCACGCCCGCCGAGCTGACCGGCACGCTAGAGGGACGCACGCTCATCGTCGAGGCCGCCGATCCACGGCGCGCACAGCAGGCGTTGCTCGGCGTGCAGGGCGTGCTCAGCGTCGCCCAGATCGGCAACGCCCTGCGTGTGCTGACCGCGGTCGAAGATGCGCTCGCAGAAGGCGCGGCGAACACGCGGCAGCGCATCAACGACGCGCTTGCCAAGGCCGGTCAGAAGGCCCGGGTTGCGACGACGCCAGCGAACCTGGAAGACGTGTTTGTCGCGGTCACCCGCAACGACAAGGAGAGCGAGGAGCGTGCCGCATGAACCGGCGCCGCCTGTGGGCGATCGTGATCAAGGAGCTGCGCCAGTTGCGTCGCGACCGCATCACGCTGGCGATGATCGTCGGCATCCCGGTGATCCAGCTGGTGCTGTTCGGCTACGCGATCAACATGAACCTGCGCGGGCTCAACGCCGGCATCGCGGATCAGTCCGGCACCGCCGGTTCGCGCGCACTGGTGATGGATATGCTCGCCACCGGCGTGGTGGCGCCGGTCGCCACGGTGAATACGCCGCAGCAGCTGATGGCGATGCTGCGCCGGGGCGAGATCAGCGTCGGTATCGTCGTGCCGCCGGATTTCGAGCGCCGCCGCAGCGACGGCCGCCCGGTGGCGCAGGTGCTCGTCGATGGCAGCGACACGGCGGTGCAGGGCGCCGCGGCACAGCTTGCGCAGGTGCCGATCGACAGTGCCGCGCCGGACATGCGCGCGCCGGCGAGGAGCACGCCGCCGTCGGGGCGGATCAGCGTGGTCAGTTTCTACAATCCGCAACGGCGTTCCGCGATCGACATCGTGCCCGGACTGATCGGCGTGATCCTGACCATGACGATGGTGCTGTTCACCGGCATCGCCATCGTGCGCGAACGCGAGCGCGGCAACATGGAGCTGCTGATCGCCACGCCATTGACGAGTACGGAACTGATGATCGGCAAGGTGCTGCCATACGTCGTGATCGGCCTGGTGCAGACCAGCGTGATCCTGGCGCTCGGCGTCTGGCTGTTCGCGGTGCCCGTACGCGGCAGCGTGCTCGACGTCTATCTGGCGACAGGTCTGCTGATCCTCGCCAATCTCGCCCTCGGCCTGCTGATCTCGACGCGCGCACAGTCGCAGTTCCAGGCGATGCAGATGACGTTCTTCGTGTTCCTGCCGTCGATCCTGCTGTCGGGGTTCATGTTTCCGTTCGCCGGCATGCCGAAGATCGCGCAATGGTTCGCCGAACTACTGCCGCTGACGCATTTTCTGCGGCTGATTCGCGGCATCATGCTGCGCGATGCGAGTCTGTGGGAATTGTGGCGCGACGTGCTGGCGCTGGCGGCGTTCATCGTGGTAATGATGGCTGCCGCGATCCTGCGTTTCCGCAAACGGCTGGATTGAGTCCTCTCCCGGTGGGAGGGAACTTTACACCGCCACTTCGTCGGCCAGGTGCACGCGGGCGCGCAGCGAGTTGGCGCGTGCCTCGGTGATCGTGACGGCGACGAACTGCCCGACCAGGCGCGGGTGGCCGGGGAAATTGACCGCGCGCATGTTCTCGGTGCGGCCGGTCAGTTCCGCGGGGTCTTTCCGGCTCGGACCCTCGACCAGCACGGTCTGCACGCTGCCGACCATGGCCTCGCTGTAGCGGCGCGCGTTGGCGTTGATCGCTGCCTGCAGGCGTGCCAGGCGCTGGTGCTTGACCGCATCGGGCGTGTCGTCGGCGAGATTGGCGGCGGGCGTCCCCGGGCGGCGCGAGTAGATGAAGGAGAAACTCTGGTCGAAACCGATCTCATCGACCAGCTTCAGGGTCTGCGCAAACTCGGCCTCGGTCTCGCCGGGAAAGCCGACGATCAGGTCGGTGCTGATCGCGATGTCCGGCCGCACCGCGCGCAGCTTGCGGATCTTCTGCTTGTATTCCAGCACGGTGTAGCCGCGCTTCATCGAGATCG
>JAJYMF010000233.1 GCA_021787175.1 Pseudomonadota bacterium
GACGGCGCAGCGCGCCCAGGAGATCCGCACCCAGCAGGTCGCCGGAGGCTTCGCCGGCGATCAGCGCGATCAGCGGCGCCTGCGACGCGGCATGCGCGAACGGCAACGCGGCGGCGGTGGCGAGGGTGTCCATGGACAGAGGATAGCGGCGCGACCGGATCAGCGCGGAATCAGCAGGATCCACAGCCCCAGCGCGGCGAACAGCGTCGCCGCGGTCAGCCGCGCGGCCCGCAGCGGCAGGCGCCCGGCAAAGCGCGTGCCCAGCCACACCACCGGCGCATTGGCCGCCAGCATGCCCAGCGTGGTGCCCAGCACCACCTGCCACAGCGGACGGAAATCCGCCGCCAGCACCATCGTCGCGATCTGCGTCTTGTCGCCCATCTCGGCCAGAAAGAACGCGATCGCGGTGGCGACGAACACGCCGCGCCCGCTGCCGGGCATGGCATCGGCGCCGGCTTCCAGGCGATCGGGCTTCAGTGTCCACAGCGCCATGCCGAGGAACGACAGCCCGACCAGCCAGCGCTGCAGCGACGGCGTCAGCAGGTTGCCGAGCAGCTCGCCCAGCGCGCCGGCCAGCGCGTGGTTGACCAAGGTGGCGGCAAGGATGCCGAGCACGATCGGCCACGGCCGGCGGAACTTCGCGGCCAGCACCAGCGACAGCAGTTGCGTCTTGTCGCCGATCTCGGCGAGCGCGACGGTGGACAGCGAAATCAGCAGGGTCTGCATGGCGGCTCCGGCGCCGGGCCTGGACGCGCACGGTCCACGCGCGGCGGCCCGGCTGATGGCGCGCGTGGACCTGCGGTCTCGCCGGAGGACATCATCCGCGCCATGGCCGACGGGCCAAGCATGTTGACGCGGATCCCGCGGATGCGATCCGCGGTCGGCTACTCCCCGTAGGGTGCGGCAAGTCTAGCAGCGGCTTGCGGCCTCATACCCGTTCGCGATGCTTGGTGCGGCCCCGGATTGCGCCTCTCACGAGGTTCCATCCGGGCTACCCGGCCTATCGCATTGAACGCAACCGGCATCAGGCGATGCCGAGACCGGCGATACCCGTGATCGCGCCGGCATCGAAGCCGGCCAGCGCCGCGAACGCGCGGCCGCGTTCGGCGTAGTCGCGGAACTGGTCGAAGCTGGGCGCGCCCGGCGACAGCAGCACCACGCCGTCGGGCGGCGTCAATGCGCGCGCGGCGGCGACCGCGGCGGCGAGATCGGCGGCCCGCTCGCATCGCGCGCCGACGCCGCCTGCATCCAGCGCGGCGGCGATGCGCGGCCCGTTGGCGCCCTGGCAGATCACCGCCTGCGGCGGCGCCGTGCGGCAGCGTTCGACGAAGGCGCTCCAGTCGAGGCCGCGCTCATGGCCGCCGACGATCACCGTCACCGCGCGGCCCGCCAGACTGTCCAGCGCCGCCAGGGTCGCCTGCGGTGTGGTCGCGATCGAGTCGTTGACCCAGTGCAGGCCGTCGCGCTCGCCCAGCCGCTGCAGCCGATGCGGCAGGGCGCGGAAATGTGCCAGCGCCGGCGCCGCCGCGCGCGCGTCATGGCCGAGCAGCTCCAGCGCGGCCAGCGCGGCGCAGGCGTTGAGCGCGTTGTGGCGGCCGGGCAGCGGCAGATCCCGCAGCGGCCACACCGGCTCGGCGCCGCGCCGGATCGCCGCGTCGTCGACGTGCCAGCCGTCGCCGTCGGCAAACAGATGCCGTTGCGGATGTGCCGCGGTGAGTCGCAGCAACTCGGGTTGCCCGGCGTTGACCAGCAGCGTGCGCGCGCGGTCGGCGAGCTGCAGCTTGTCGGCGACGTAGCGCTCGCGCGAGCCGTGCCAGTCGAGATGCTCCTCGTACAGGCAGGTGATCACGCCCAGCTCCGGCGCCGCGGCGTCGCCGGTCTGGAAGCTCGACAGCTCGATCACCCACAGTGCGGCCTCGGCGTCGAGCAGTTCGAGCAGCGGCATGCCGATGTTGCCGGCCAGCGCGGTGCGCACGCCGAGGCTGCGTGCCAGATGCGCCAGCAGCGCGCTGGTGGTGCTCTTGCCCTTGGTGCCGGTGACGGCGATCACGCGCGCATCGGTGCGCTCGGCGAACCACAGCGCGGTGCCGGAGGTGAAGCGGGTTCCGCGCGCGGCGGCGGCGCTGATTTCGGGGCGATGGGCGCTGATCCCGGGCGACTTGATCACGACATCGAACGCAGCCAGCGCATCGGCATCCGGCTCGCCGGTGAGCACCGTCAGGTCCGCCTCCGTCGCGCGCGCCGCGTCCGCTTGCGCCGCGGGGCACAGCAGCGTCGGCGCCAGCTGCGGCAGGCGCGCGCGCAACGCGGTCAGTGCGGCGCGACCCTCGCGACCATGACCCCAGACCGCGACGCGGCGGTCGGCAAGATCACGGATCCGCAGCGCTGCGGCGTTCATCTCAGCCCCCGCCGATCCAGGTCAGCGCCGCGGCCAGCCGCGGCGGCACGCCGTGTTCGCCCGCGGGCGCCAGCCAGGGCGCGAGCGCGAGCTGCGCGGCGTCGAGCTGCGGCAGGATCTCGCGACGGAAGCGCGCGATCAGGGCGTCCTCGCGCCACTCCGGACGCGCCGCCAGCGTCGCCATCGCCGCGCGCGCCTCGGCGCCTTCGCCGACGCATTCGAACGGCTTGTGATTGCGGTATTCCAGCAGCGCATCGAAACCGGCCGCCTGGGTGTCGTCGTCGAGCAGGTTGCGGCCGAAGATCGCCAGCAGCCGCGGCTTGGGCAGAAACGGCGCCAGCGCCAGAAACACGAAGTGGCATTTCGGACACTGCCCGCACCAGCGGTCGGCGGGCTTGGGGCCGAGGATGCGGAAGTTGCGGTTGCAGCTGGAAAAGGCGTCGAAGTACGCCGCGCCGCAGCGCGCGAAGGCGCGCGTCACCGCCAGCTCCGAGTAGGGACGCAGCAGCGAGCAGTAGTCGAGGTCGGCGGCGACGTGGCTGCGCACGTGATCCGCGAGCGCGCGCTCGAAGGCCCAGCCCTTGCTCCACTGGTGGTTGACCTGCTGGCCGGCGTACTCGAGCGTGGCGCTGGAGGCCGAGCGTTCGTTGGCGAAGGCGATCGCATCGAAGCCGTAGAGGATCGCGGCGCAGACCAGGATCGCCGAATTGATCGCGGTCACCGGGATGTGGCCGTTGTACGCGCCGCGCCGGTTCAGCTCGAACAGGCCGGGCGCGATCTCGCGCGCGATGTTCAGCGTCGGCAGCCCGCTGCGTGCGGCGCAGGCCGCGATCAGCGGCGAGGTGCCGATCCAGACTGCGGTCGCATCGGCGCCAGTCGTCTTCAGCGCCTCGACCGTGACCAGCGAATCCTTGCCGCCGCCGATCGGCACCAGCGCGCGACGCGGCAGCCCGAGCGCGGGCGCGGACGCCGGCGCAGCTGTGGTCGCGGCACGCGGGAAGCGGATGCGGCCGCGCAGGTTCAGCCCGTTGCGGTAGGCGAACTCGGCCAGCCCGTGCAGGTACAGCGTGTCGAGCAACTCGGCGGTGGCGGCGTCGGGCGTCCAGCCCGCGACCGCGATCGTGGCCGGCACACCGGCCTTGTAGTAACTGACGCCGGCGATCAGGTGCAGCAGGCGCAGCGCAGCCTCGAACGCAACGCGCCGTTCCGCCGTCAGCGCCGGCGCGTCCGGAAAACGGATGCGCTCGGCCAGCTCGGCGCCGTCATCGAAGGCGTACACCAGCTCGGCCACCCCGTCGGCGTAGCCGCAGCGCAGGAAGCGGAACGCCTGCGCCTGGCGCGGATCGCGGAGTTCATTCATCGCGTGGCGCTCCCCTCATGACGCGCGTGCTTCTGCTGTCGCCCTGAGCGACGCGAGGGATCCGCGCAGCGAGGCATGCGGCTTTTGACCGCCTCCGCTCGTCTGCGGCGTCTTGATTCTGTCGTCACCCCGAGCACAGCGAAGGGTCTGTGCAGCGGGGCATCTGGCGTCAGCAGTGCCGCAGCCGCAGCCGGACGCTTCGCTGGGCTCAGCACGACCAGCGCGACCAAAGGGAGTCCTTTTCGGGACGACCGCAGGAAGTCCAGGGGAGCAGTCCCCCAAGGGGTGACAAAAGCAATATTCGGCCGCCGCAGGCGAGTGGAAGCTGTGCTTTTGATGGTGTGCCCCAAGGCCGGGTGCAGGCTGCGCGCGGTCATGACAGCACCGTCTCGGCGGCCGGCTCGCGCAGGTTGTAGCGCGAGGCCATCGACGCGCCGTAGGCGCCGGTGTCGGCGATCAGCAGGACGTCGCCTTCGGCCGCGACGGGCAGGCGGCGGTCGCTGCCGAGCACGTCGCCGCTTTCGCAGATCGGGCCGACGACCTGGTAGAGCGTGTCGGCGGGTGCGTCGAGGCGAGTCAGGTTGACGATGGCGTGGCGGGCGTCGTACAGCGCCGGGCGGATCAGGCTGTTCATGCCGGCGTCGGCGCCGAGGTAGGTCACGCCTTCCTTGTGCTTGATCTGGGTGACGCGCGCCAGCAGCACGCCGGCCTCGGCGACCAGATAGCGGCCGGGCTCCATCCACAGCGCGTAGTGCGGATAGGCGCGCTTGACCTCGAGCAGCGCGGCGTCGAGCGCGGCCAGATCGAGCGGCGTCTCGCCCTCCGCCGCGGGCACGCCGAGGCCGCCGCCGACATCGAGGAAGGCGATCGTTCCGATGCGATCGGCGAGGCTGGCGAGTTCGCCGTATACCTGCGCCCAGTGGCGCGGGTCGAGGATGCCGGAGCCCAGATGCGCGTGCAGGCCCGTCACGCGCACGTCCAGCGCCTTGGCGCGACGCAGGAAGGCGTCGAGATCGCTCACCGGCAGGCCGAACTTGCTGCCGGCGCCGCCGGTGCGCACCTTTTCGTGATGGCCCAGACCGCGGCCGAGGTCGAGCCGCAGGGTCAGCTCGCGATCGCGGAACAGCTCGCCCCAGTGCTGCAGCGGATGCAGCGCGTCGAGCGTCACCGGTACGCCGGCGGCGAGCGCGACGGCGTAGTCGGCGCGCGGCGCGAAGTTGGGCGTGAACAGGCGCGCGGCTTGCGGCGCGGCGTGCCCGGCGGCCTCGAGTTCGCCCGGCGACACGCATTCGAGGCCGAAGCCCTCCGCGGCCAGCGCGGCCAGCAGCGCCGGATGCGGGTTGGCCTTGATCGCGTAGTACCAGCGGTCGACCGCGGTCAGCGCCCGCAGCGCGTGCGCGCGCCGGCGCAGCGTCGGCAGGTGATAGACGTAGCGCGGGGTCGCTTCGTGCGCGATCGCCCGCAGCCGCGCGCGCGCCGCCGGCTCGCGCGACCACGGTGGTGACGGCGCCGCCGGCGCGGCGCCGTACAGCGCCTGCCAGCTGGGCCCGAACAGCGCGCGGTCGCCGGCGCGCAGCGCGCCGGCGCGCAGCAGCAGGTCGTGCAGACGCGGCAGCAGCGCGTCGACCGTCGCCTCGTCGACCACGAAGGTGAGGTTGAGGTTGTTGGACGACTGCGAGATCAGATGCACTTTCACCTGGCCGAACTCGGCCAGCACCGTCGACAGCCGGTGCAGCATCGCGCGCATGCCGCGGCCGACCAGGGTCACCGCCGCGCAGGGCGCGATCACCTTGACCCGGCATACGCGCGCGAGGTCGCCGGCCAGCGCCGCGATCGCGTCGGAATCGAGCAGGTTCTCGCTGGGATCCAGCGACACGGTGACATTGGTCTCGGCCGAACCGATCAGGTCCACCGACAGGCCGTGCTGCTTGAACAGCGCGAACACGTCGGCGAGGAAACCGACCTGCTGCCACATGCCGACCGTTTCCATCGCGATCAGGGTGATGCCCTTGCGCGCGCTGATCGCCTTGACGCTGGGCGCGTCCGACGCGGCTTCGGGGCCGATCACGGTGCCGTCGAGTTCCGGGCGCTGGGTGTCCTTGATCAGCAGCGGCACGCGCGGATCGCGCAGCGGGCTGAGGCTGCGCGGATGCAGAACCTTGGCGCCGGTGGTGGCGATTTCCTGCGCCTCCTCGTAGTCGAGCCGCGTCAGCAGCCGCGCGTCGGGCACCTGGCGCGGATTGGCGCTGAACATGCCGGCGACGTCGGTCCAGATCTCGACCCGCGCGGCGGCCAGCAGCGCTCCGAAATACGCCGCCGAGGTGTCCGAGCCGCCGCGGCCCAGCAGCACCGTGCGTCCCGCATCGTCGCGGGCGATGAAGCCCTGCGTGATCAACACATCGCTACCGGCGGCCAGGCGCGCGGACAACGCGGCGTCCGGAGCGCACTCGACGCTGGCCGACAGTCGCCGCGTGCGCTCGTTCTGGTTGGGCAGCGGCGCGGCGAGCAGGCAGCTGCGCGCGTCCAGCCACGCGGTCGGCAAGCCCTGCGCGCTCAGCGCCGCCGCGCCCAGGGTGCTCGACAGCAGTTCGCCCAGCGCCTGCACGGCGGCCTGCCAGGCGTAGTCATGGTTCGACGCGACCATGGCCAGCGCCGTCAGCTCGGCCAGGCACGCGTCCAGCGTCGGCAGATGATCCAGCCCCAGCGCCTGCTGCAGCTCGCGATGGCGGGCCGCGATGTCCGCGGCGGCGGCGGCGCGGGCGCCGGTATCGGGAAGGCCGCACAGGGCCTTCAATGCGTCGGTCACGCCGGACAGCGCCGAGACGACCAGCAGCACCCGCGCGCCCTCGGCGCGACGCGACGCGGCGAGGGTGCGGATCGTGGCCCAGCGCTCCGGCGTGGACACGCTGGTGCCGCCGAACTTCAGCACGATCCAGGGAGCATTGGCGGGCAGGGTGGAGCGGTCGGTCACGGCGGCGCAGGCTGGTGAACGCAGTCGGCGAGTGTTGCCTGCGCTGCCGCAAATGGCAACGTCCGCAGCGGTTGCCGCGCGCACGCGCGCATCGCCGGCGCAGTGGCAGGCGTGGATACTTCGGGTTCGCCGGTCTGGAGTTGCGCCATGTCCCGCTACCTTGAAATCGACGTCTTCACCCTGCACCCCTTTTATGGCAATCCGCTGGCGGTGATCGTCGACGCCGAAGGCCTGAACGCGGTCGCGATGCAGCGCATCGCGGCCTGGACCAACCTGTCGGAGACGGCGTTTCTGTTGCCGACGACGACACCCGCCGCCGACTACCGCGTGCGCATCTTCACGCCGCGCCGGGAACTGCCGTTCGCCGGTCACCCCAGCGTCGGCGCGGCGTATGCCGCGATCATGGCGGGACTGATGTCCGACGGTCCGGGGACGCGCACCCAGGAATGCGCGGCCGGCCTGTTGCCGGTACGCATTGAGGGCCAGGGGCCGCAGCGTCGCATCCACGTGCAGGCGCCGCGCGCGCGAATGCATCCGCCACTGCCGTCCGCGCAGGCGCGGATACTGGCAACGGCGCTCGGTGCGCCGCTGCGCGGGCCGGCGCAGGTGGTCGATGTCGGTGCCGTCTGGCTGCTGGCCGGACTGGCTGATGCCGCGGCGGTGCGCGGGCTGCGGCCGGATCAGGCCGCGCTCGCTGCGCTGACGCAGACCACGGGCTGCGTGGGTGTGGCGGTGTTCGGTCGCGAGCCGGCCGGCGATGCGGCGCTGGCGGTGCGCGCGTTCTGTCCGGGGGACGGCATCCCCGAAGAGCCGGTGACCGGCAGCGCCAACGGAAGTCCCAAAAGCCGGGGGCTGATTACCTATCTCTCCTACTGGCCCGCGCAGAACCTGGAACTGGCGGCGCAGTACACCGCCTACACCAGCTTCAACGGAGGAT
>JAJYMF010000006.1 GCA_021787175.1 Pseudomonadota bacterium
CGTGTGTGCTGGCGGCAGCGGCGTTGGCGGCGGCCTTGTGCGCCTCCACCTCGCGCCGGCGCCCGCGCCCGCCGCGACGACGACGCTTGCGCGCGGCGGGCGCGGCGCCGGCCTGCGCGGCAGCGCCGGGCATAGCGGCGGCTTCGGCGGCGGCCTGCGGCGCAGGTTGCGGCGCGGCGCCGGACGGCGTGCGTGCAGCGGGGCTACGCGCCGCACTGGAGGCACCGCGTTCGTGGCTGCCGCGTTTGCGCCGGGACGTCCGCGCGCGCGTTTCCGCTGCGTATGGCGCGCCCGCATCGCCTGCGGCCGCATCGTCGATGGCGGCATGCGTGGCCGCCTGGGCGGCGCTGCGGCGTGGCTTGGGCGACAGCAGCAGGTCCGGGGTCACCGTGGCCGCAGGAATCTTCTGGCCGATGTAGGTTTCGATGTCGGGCAGCGACATGGCATACAGATCGCAGGCGAAGCTGACCGCATCGCCTTCGGCGCCGAGCCGCGCGGTGCGGCCGATGCGGTGCACGTAATCCTCGGCGTCCTGCGGCAAGTCGTAATTGAAGACGTGGCTGACGCCTTCGATGTGCAGGCCGCGCGCGGCCACATCGGTCGCCACCAACGCTTCCATCTCGCCGCGCTGGAAGCGCGCCAGCAGTTTTTCGCGCTTATTCTGCGGCACGTCGCCAGACAGCGTGCCGGCCAGAATGCCCTGCTTCTGCAGGCGCTCGGCCACGCGCTCGGCGGCGATCTTGGTGTTGACGAACACGATGCTGCGTGCGGCGCCGGCGCGCTCCAGCAAGTTCAGCAACAGCGGCAGTTTTTCTTCCTTGGCCGGGAAGTACACCACCTGGCGCACACGGTCGGCGGTGACGTTGTCGCTCTCGACGGTCAGCTTTTCCGGCTCGTTCATGTGCTCGTAGGCCAGCTCCAGCACGCGGTGGCTGAGCGTGGCCGAGAACAGCATGCTCTGGCGCTGCTCGCGCGGCGGCAGGCGGCGGAACAGGAAGTAAATGTCCTTGATGAAGCCAAGATCGAACATGCGATCGGCTTCGTCCACCACCATCGCATCGACCGCGCGCAGCGTGAATACCTGCTGCTTGTAGTAGTCGATCAGGCGTCCGGGCGTGGCGATGATCACGTCGCAGCCACCCTTGAGCAGCTCGCGCTGGCGGTCGTAGTCGGTGCCGCCGTAGATCAGCGCCAGGCGCAGGCCGGTGTGGCGGCCGATGGCGCGGGCGTCCTTCTCGATCTGGATGGCCAGTTCGCGCGTCGGCGCCAGGATCAGCGCGCGCGGATCCTCCGGGCGACGCTCGGCCAGCGCCGGGCGCGTCAGCAGGCGGTTGAACACCGCCACCAGGAAGGCCGCGGTCTTGCCGGTGCCGGTCTGTGCTTGGCCGGCGACATCGCGACCGGTCAGCGCCACCGGCAGCGTCAGCGCCTGGATCGGCGTGCAGCGCGTGAAGCCGCAATCGGCCAGGCCGCGCGCAAGGGTGGGATGCAGGTCGAACTGTTCGAAAAAAGTATCGGTGAGGACTTGATCGGCCATGATCGAAACAATGAATGCGCGACTCGGGGCGCCTTGCAACACGCCCGCGCTTGCGCTGGAATGACGGCCGTCAGCCGTCTACTGCCGGCCGCGCAGGGCGCGCGGCGCGGCGCAGTGTAGCCCAACGGCGCGGCAAAAGCCGACAAAGGCGCCAGCACCCGCAGCGAACGCCTCGCCGCCCTTCGTCCCATCCGGAGATTTCAGGTGAGCCAAAACATCACCCACGTGACCGATAGCGATTTCGATGCCCAGGTGCTGGGCTCCAGCACGCCCGTGCTGGTGGACTTCTGGGCCACCTGGTGCGGGCCCTGCCGCGCCATCGCGCCGGCGCTGGAAGACATCGCCGCCGAATACCAAGGCCGCGTCAAGGTGGCCAAGGTCGACGTGGACAGCAACCAGAAGACCGCCATCGCCTACAACATCCGCAGCATTCCCACGCTGATGCTGTTCAAGGACGGCAAGGTGGCCGGCACGCAGATGGGCGCCATGCCCAAGACCGCCATCGCGAAGTTTGTCGATCAAGCCCTGTAAATCCGCCGCGACCGTGGACGCCGCGCGGCACGGGTGCTAGATTGCGAACACCACGCGCGGCGAGATGCCGCGCCCCCAGCGCGCCACAGCGCCGCGCAGATTCACTTCCTCCTCTCTACTCCACGGCCCGCGAGGCCCGCTCGTGTCCGATACCGACGCCAAGACCCCCGACGAGGCCGCGCGCCCGTCCGCGACCCCGGTCGCCCATAACCCCAATACCGGCAGCAATGCCGAAAATGGCAGCGACGCCGGCGGCAATGCGGCAGGTGGCAACGCCGGCGCTGCACCCCGTGAAAGCCGCGACAACCAGCGCGACCGCCGTCACCGGCGCAACCGCAACGATCGCGGCCGCAACCGCGGTCCCAATGCCGCCGGCCTGCCGCGCGAGGACTTCGACGAGGACGCCGCCGACGACGTGCCGCGCGATCCATCACGGCAGATCAACCTGACCGAGCTCAAGCGCAAGCCCGCCGCCGCATTGCTGGATTTCGCCGAAACCCTCGGCATCCACGAGGGCGTGGCGCGCGCGCGCAAGCAGGATGTGATCTTCAACATCCTCAAGGCGCATGCCCGCACCGGCGGCAGCATCTGGAGCGAGGGCGTGCTGGAGATCATGCAGGACGGCTACGGCTTCCTGCGTTCGGCCGACGAGTCGTACCTGGCCGGCCCCGACGATGTGTACGTCAGCCCCAGCCAAATCCGCCGCTACAACCTGCGCACCGGCGACTACATCACCGGCCTGGTGCGGCATCCGCGCGAGGGCGAACGCTACTTCGCGCTGTTCAAGGTCGACGACATCAACGGCGAGCCCACCGAGGCGTCCAAGAACAAGTTCCTGTTCGAGAACCTCACTCCGCTGTTCCCGCGCAAGGCGTTCAAGCTCGAGCGCGGCAACGGCTCCAGCGAGGACATCACCGGCCGCATCCTCGATCTGATCGCGCCGGTTGGCAAAGGCCAGCGCGGCCTGATCGTCTCGCCGCCCAAGGCCGGCAAGACCATGATGCTGCAGAACGTGGCGCAGGCCATCGTGCACAACCACCCCGAAGCACACCTGATCATCCTGCTCATCGACGAACGCCCCGAAGAAGTCACCGAGATGCAGCGCAGCGTGCGCGCCGAGGTGATCAGTTCCACCTTCGACGAGCCCGCCGTGCGCCACGTGCAGGTGGCCGAGATGGTGATCGAGCGCGCCAAGCGTCTGGTCGAGCACAAGCGCGACGTGATCATCTTGCTCGATTCCATCACCCGTCTGGCGCGCGCCTACAACACCGTGGTGCCCTCATCCGGCAAGGTGCTCACCGGCGGCGTCGACGCCAACGCACTGCAGCGCCCCAAGCGCTTCTTCGGCGCCGCGCGCAACGTCGAGGAAGGCGGCTCGCTGACCATCCTCGCCACCGCGCTGATCGACACCGGCAGCAAGATGGACGAGGTGATCTACGAGGAGTTCAAGGGCACCGGCAACATGGAGGTGCACCTGGACCGCCGCATCGGCGAGAAGCGCGTGTACCCGGCGATCAACATCAACCGCTCGGGCACGCGCCGCGAGGAACTGCTGATCGACTCCGACCTGCTGCAGAAGGTGTGGATCCTGCGCAAGCTGCTGCACCCGATGGACGAGCTGGCGGCGATGGAGTTCATGCTCGAGAAGATGAAGAACACCAAGACCAATGACGAGTTCTTCAGCGCCATGAAGCGCGGCTGAGGCCGCGCGGCGGTGGCCGGACGCGGGCCGCCGGCCACCGCGCCCTGCTAGCATCGCGGCCTTCCCGCCACCGAGGAGTCGCGATGCGCTGGACTGAGGCCCTCACCCGGCACAAGAGCATCGAGCAGCTGCAGCAGGAGGCCGGCACGCGCCGCGATCTGCGTCGCGTGCTGGGCGTCTGGCAACTCACCGCCATCGGCATCGGCGGCATCATCGGCGTCGGCATCTTCGTGCTGGCCGGGCAGCAGGCCGCGGTCAACGCCGGGCCGGCGGTGTTCATTTCGTTTCTGATCGCCGGCGTCGCCAGCGCGGCGGCGGCGCTGTGCTACGCCGAGTTCGCCGGGCTCATTCCGGTGACCGGCAGCGCCTACACCTACGGCTACGCGGTGCTGGGCGAGTTCGCCGCCTGGGTCATCGGCTGGGATCTGCTGCTGGAGTACGCGCTGATCGTGGCGGTGGTGGCGATCGGCTGGTCCGGCTACGTGCAGGCGCTGCTGGTCGCGGCCGGCGTGCATCTGCCGGACTGGGCGCAGGGCGCTATCAGCAGCGACGCGCTGGCCTATTACTGGGATCGCGCGGCGATGTGGGTGGGCTTCACCATCGACCATCCGGCGCCGGCACCGCATGGCGGCCATGTGTTCAACCTGGTCGCAGCGCTGGTGTCGCTGGGCATCGCCGGTCTGCTGACCATCGGCACCGAGTGGGGCGCGCGCTTCAACACTACGGTGGTGGCGGTCAAGGTGATCGGCGTGGCGCTGGTGATCGTGGCCGGCGTGTTCTACGTGAATCCGGCCAACTGGCATCCGTTCGTGCCGCCGCGGCAGATCGTCGATGGCGTGGCGCACTACGGCTGGGGCGGCGTGCTGGCCGCGGCCAGCGTGGTGTTCTTCGCGGTGTTCGGCTACGACACGCTGACCACCGCCGCGGAGGAATCGCGCGATCCGCAGCGCGATCTGCCGCGCGCGGTACTGCTGTCGCTGGGCATCTCGATGGCGCTGTACCTGGCGATCTCGCTGGTGCTGACCGGCATGGTGCCGTACCCGGAACTCAACAGTAATGCGCCGGTGGCCAGCGCCTTCGCGGCGGTGGGCGCGCACTGGGTGATGGTGGCGATCTCGGTGGCGGCGGTGGCCGGCATCACCAGCGTGTTGTTCGCCTTCATGCTGGCGGCGGCGCGCATCTGGTTCGCGCTGGCGCGCGACGGCCTGCTGCCGGGCTGGTTCGCGCGCCCGCATCCGCGCTGGCGCACGCCGTACCGGCCGACGCTGCTCCTGGGCGTGGGCACGGCGCTGCTGGCCGGTTTCCTGCCCATCGGCGAGCTGGCCGAAATGGTCAATATCGGCACACTCAGTGCCTTCATCATCATCTGCGCCTCGATCATCGTGCTGCGGGCGCGCCGTCCGGAACTCGAACGCCGCTTCCGCACGCCGCTGGTGCCGTGGATTCCGCTGATCGGCATCGTGTTCTCGGCGGTGTTGATCTGGGGGCTGCAGGAGGTGACCTACTGGCGCTTCATCGTGTGGATGGCGTTGGGGCTGTGGATCTACTTCGGCTACGGCATCAAGCGCAGCGCTCTGGCGCGCGGCGCGGCGGACGAACCATAACCTTTCTTGTCCGCCAAAGACGCGAAGATCGCGAAGGGAATCCGGAACGGAGCAGACGCTCGGCGCACGCGGAAGCCGATGCGAATATCCAATCAACCCTTCGCGTTCCCGGCATCCTTCGCGGATCGGGCTGTTATGCTCAGCCCGCCACCTCGACGCGGTTGCGGCCGTTGCGCTTAGCCGCGGCCAGGGCATGGTCGGCGCGCGCCAGCAGCGGTTCCAGCGTGCGCTCGGCGTCGCGTACCGCCACGCCGACGCTGATGCTGAGCGCGCAGCCGGCGCCCTGTTCCAGGCCCACCGCATGGCGCAGGCGTTCGCCGGTGACGCGCGCGGCGGCCAGGTCCAGATCCGGCAACAACACCGCGAACTCCTCGCCGCCGATGCGGCCGACCAAATCGTCTTCGCGCAGGTTCTCGCGCAGGACGCGGCCCATGCGGGCCAGTGCGGCATCCCCGGCGGCATGCCCGTGGTTGTCGTTGAGCTGCTTGAAGTGGTCGGCATCGAGGTAAAGCACCGAGAGCGGCTGCGCGCGGGCGATGCTCTCGGCCAGCATCTGCCGGGCGCGCTCCAGAAAGCGCGCGCGTGTGGCCACGCCGGTCAGATCATCGACGAAGACGCGCTGGCGCAAACGCTGCTCCAGCTCCATGTGCAGGCGGATCAGCCGCACCAGGTAGCCGTTGAGAACCGCCGCCACCACCAGCGCCACCACCATGTAGTTGGCGTACTGCCACAACTCCCAGCGTGCGGGCATTTCCAGCAGCAGCAGCGGCAACGGCCCGAGCAGCCCGCAGATCATCGATGCGGCCACGAAATGACGCCGCTTGAGCCAGATCGGGCTGGCCGCGATCGGCACAATGGCGTAAGCCGGCAGCACCCAAGCCAGCCCCTGGGGGTAACCGTAGCCGCAGAGGAAGATGCCGAGCTGCAGCCAGCTCACGGCCGCCAGACCCAGCGCGCCATAGTGCCTCGGCTCGCGATGCACCAACCCCAGCAGCGCCAGCATGGTCAGCGGCAGTGCCGGCAGCAGGCGCAGCCAGAGCGGCAGCGCTGAATAGCCCGCCTGTTGGAGGCTGAGGACGGAACTGACGTAGCCTCCCAGCGCCGCCCACAGCAGCGCGCGCACCACCGGACCCAGCCGCCGATCGAGGTCGCGATCGAGCTCGTGATCGTCGCGCGGTGTCCAAGACGCTGCGGCCGGCAGCGAGGGCGGTAGGGAACTGCGCACGGGCGTCCTTTTGCTCTAAGGTTGCGTCCTTTCCAGCAAGTCCCGGACCACGCCGCGCTGGTGTTGCAAAGCTTCACTCGCGGAACGCAGCGCCGTGATGGCCGTCCCGGAATGCCGGTTTCCGTCGCCGCCGAAGGAGCTCATTCCATGTCGCCTCGATCCATGCGCATGCTGCTGATCAACCCGCTGCTGGCCGTCTGCCTGGCCAATCTGCCGCTGGCGGTCCAAGCGCAGACTGGCCCGGTCAATCCTGCCGCGAGCCAGTATGCCGGGCCGGTGCAGAACCATCCTGAACTCAGCCAGGCGCCTTACCCGGGCACCCTCGGCTTGCATGTGGACCTGACCGACGCGCCGCGCAAGATTTTCCGCGTCCGGGAAACCATCCCGGTCCGACCCGGTCCGCTGACGCTGTACTACCCCAAGTGGATTCCGGGCGAGCACTCGCCCTCCGGCCCGCTCGCGAACGTGGTCGGCGTGGAGATCACCGGCAACGGCCGGCGCATCGCCTGGCGCCGCGACCTGCTGGACATGTACGCGCTGCACCTCGACGTGCCGGCCGGGGTCAACACGCTGGATCTCGGCTTCCAGTTCCTCTCGCCCACCGGCGGCGGCGAGTTCGGGCAGAGCGTCTCGGCCACGCCCAGGCTGGTGGATCTGGAGTGGAACCAGGTGGTGTTCTACCCGGCCGGCTACTACAGCCGCGCCATCACCGTGCAGCCCAGCGTGCGGCTGCCGGCACGCTGGCAGTTCGGCACCGCGCTCACCCGGACCCGCGACGGCGCGGGTCGTGTCGACTTCGCACCGGTCACGCTGAACAATCTGGTGGACTCGCCGCTGATCGCCGGCGAATACTTCAAGAGCTTCAACCTCGACCCCGGCGCCAAGGTGCCGGTGCGCCTGGACGTCGTGGCCGACGGCGAGAAGTACCTGCAGCTCGGCGACCGGCAACTCGGCGATTTCCGCAATCTTGTGCAGCAGGCCTACAGGCTGTTCGGCACGCACCACTACGCGCACTACACCTTCCTGCTGACGCTAGATCGGAA
>JAJYMF010000428.1 GCA_021787175.1 Pseudomonadota bacterium
TGCGCCATGCATGGCGCACGTCTTGACCTTGGCGCCCGCGCACAGCGGGTGCCGTCGCGTCATCGCGAATCCGGTGGCACCCGTGGCTTGCTGGCCACGACCCGCACTCAGTTCAGACCCGTCCTCGCGCCGCATCGGTGGTCATCAAGCCGGCAACCTTGACCAGACCGACCATGATTCCGCTCAGGGCCTCGGCAATCCTGCGCTGCTGAGCGGCCAGCTTTGCCAGCCCTTCCGGCACGTGCTCCGGCGTGGCGTCGAATTCCATCACCAGATCCTCGATCATGCCGCTCTTGATCCCCGGATGGGCGGTAAAACCAAGGCAGTTGCCGCGAATCTGAAACAGCATCGGCGCGCCATCTTCATCCACCGCGAGCACCCGGGCATCGGCCGGCAGCAGCGCACGGTCGCGCATGTAGAGCGCATAGGGATAGGTTGGCGGCAAATGCCCCGCGAGTGCGTCGGGATCGGTCCTTCTCGCCTCGCCGACGATGAAACGCAGCGGTGCCGCCTCGCAGCCACCGCCGGCGGCGACGGCGAGAATGATGCTGCCCAGCCCGATGCCGATCACCGGAAGACCCGCATCGAGGAATGCCGAGGTCAGTCGCGACTCGGCGTCCAGACTCGGCAGCAGATCGCCACTCGCCATGCCGCGCGGACCGGCGCCCAGCAAGACCAGGCCGTCATAACCCTGCGCCGTGCCCGGAAGGCTGCCGCCCGGCACGAACGGGCGCGCGTAGGCGAAACGGATCGCCCGGCCCTCGAAGTGGTCCTCCAGCAGACCGAGAAACTCGCCATCCGTATGCTGCACCACGCAAAGCGTGAACATGCCCCGCTCTCCATTCCGGCTGTTGCCGTTCCTGCAGCGAGCATGCGGCGCATGCTCCGTGTTGGCAATGCTTGCCAGAGCGCCTGCATCGACGGTATGGCACGGGCGCACCCAGTCCGCCGCCCGAGTTCGCTGCTGAACGCGCTCATGTTGCAGCGCGCCTATATTTTTAGCATATCTAAATTAGCATTCGTAGATTCATTGAATCGCAAGGGGGCCGTCATGCAGCAACGCCATCTGTCCGTCGCGATCGCCATCGCGTTGGGCTGCGCCATCGCCAGTACTCGTGCCACGGCCGCGCCGCAGGCCAACGATCGGGCCGAAGCGAAGCCTGCATCGTCCGGGCAGAAGTCCAGTGAGCCGCCGGCCGCGTCGGTGACCAATCTGGAGACGATCAAGGTGACCGCGCGGCGCTATCAGGAAACGCTGCAGGACGTGCCGATCGCGGTCACCGCGTTCACCGCGCGCGCGCTGTTCGACCAGAACGTGCAGGACCTCTCCGAATTGCAGGGCAAGGTTCCGAGTCTGCAGATCGGCCCCACCCAGGGCACCAGCTCCACGCTCACCGTGTACCTGCGCGGCATCGGCCAGAACAACCCGTTGTGGGGCTTCGACCCCGAGGTGGGACTGTACCTCGACGGCGTCTATATCGCGCGCCCGCAAGGCGCGCTGCTGGACGTGTTCGACGTCGAGCGCATCGAGGTATTGCGCGGCCCGCAAGGCACCCTGTATGGCAAGAACAGCGTCGGCGGCGCGATCAATTTCATCTCCCGGCCGCTGCCCACCCACGAAACCGGGTCGGTCACCGCCACGCTGGGCATGCACGGTGAAAAAGACGTCACTGCCGACTACGGCAATGCCAGCACCGACGGCGTCTGGCGCATGCGCGTTGCCGCCGCCACGCTGCACAACGACGGCTACGGCCACGACCTCGTCACCGGCAGCGAGAACGGCAACAAGAACACCAACGCCGCGCGCGTGAGCGTGGGCTTTTTCCCCAGCGCCAGGTTCAACTCGCAACTCGAGATCGACGGCACCTCCGACCACTCGAACCCGCGCGGCGGCCAGCGCCTGGCCGTCATCCCGTTCGATCCGAACCAGACGCCGCCGCTGTCCAATCCCTGGAACACCCAGAGCGACCAGCCGCCGGTGAACCTCAGCAACAGCGGCGGCGGCGCGCTGACGATGCGCTACGTCGCCGGCGAAAACTGGGAGTTCAAGTCGATCACCGCCTATCGCGGCTCCAACAGCAACATGAACATCGACGTCGACACGCTGCCGGTATCGATCGCCGACAACAACCTCATCTACCACGATCATCAGTTCAGCCAGGAATTGCAGGCGCTCTACGACAACGGCGGCGCCCTGCACGGCGTGATGGGGCTGTACTGGTTCGACGGCTACGCCGCGGGCGTGAACAAGTACGCGCTGCTGGCACTGCCGCCGTACACCACGCTGGGCTACTCGTTGTATGTCAGCAGTGGCGGCAGCGTCGACACGCGCAGCCTCGCCGGCTACGCCGACTACACCTGGCAATTCGCGCCACGCTGGAGCCTGGAGGCCGGCGCGCGCTACACGCATGAATCCAAGACCGCGATCATCCAGAACTTCACCTATCCCGACGCCACCTTCACCACACCCAACGGCGTGCAGGCCAATTTTGAAGGCTCAACCTCGGCCAACAACCTCTCACCCAAGCTGACACTCGGCTGGAAGGCCTCCGACGCGGTGAATCTGTACGCCACGGCCAGCACCGGTTTCCACTCCGGCGGCTACAACATCCAGGCCAACTGCAGCGCGATCCCCGAGTCGTGCCGGCCGATCCGCAACGAGACCCTGATCAACTACGAACTGGGCGCGAAGATGAACTTCTTCGATGGCCGACTGATGCTCAACAGCGCGCTGTTCCACGAGCTTTATCACAACATCCAGCTCTCGGTTTATACCTCGTATGTGCAGCCCAACGGCCAACGCGGATTCTTCGGCGATTTCACCAACGCCGGCGCGGCCACCATCGACGGCATCGAGAACGAGTTCGCCTGGCAGATGGGCGATCGCTGGACGCTGAGCGGCAACCTCGCGTATCTGCATCCGCGCTACACGCAGTACATCAGCGGCGGGGTGAACATCGCCGCGACCAGCAAGTTCACCTACGCACCCGAGTGGAACGGCGGGTTGACGCTGTGGAAGCACTTCCCGCTGGCCGGCGGCGGCGACGTGGCCGCGCGTCTGAATGTCACCTATCAGACGTTGGCCTACTTCGACCAGAACCTCAGCCCGGCGCTGGCGCAGGGCGCCTACGGACTGGTCAACGCCGGCGTGATCTGGCGCACCGGCGGCCCGTGGACCTGGAGCCTCGAGGGCAGCAACCTCACCGACAAGCACTACCGCACCTCGGGCTTCAACATCATCGCGCTGGGCATGATCACCGGCTACTACGGGCCGCCGCGCATGGTCACGGTGAGCGCGCGCTATCAGTTCTGACCGCGAGCGCCGGCTGGCGCGGCCCCGGAATGCCGCGCCAGCCACGCCGCCATCTGCTCGCGGTAGCGCACCATGGCCTGCTCGTGCAGGTCATGGACGCAGTTCGCGCAACCGTCACCGCAGCAGTCGCCGGGATCGGGCGCGGGCGGTGGCTGCGGCTTCGGGTCGTCGTTGCGAGGTGGAGTGTTTTCGGCCATGGCGGCTGGATCGGCGTCGCTCCCCCCTCAAGACTTCGGGTCGATCGGCGTGATCATGCCCGCACGCTGCTCGATGCACTCCGCGGCGTCCAGGCACAGGTCTTCGCGATAGCGCGCGCCGATGAGCTGCACGCCTTGCGGCAAGCCTTCCTCCAGACCCACCGGCACCGCCACCGCGGGTAATCCGAGCAGGTTGACGCTGATGCTCAGCCGCATCGTCTGCATCAGCTCGCGCACGGCACCCTGACCAGATACATCGAATCCGACCGGAAACGGCGGCTCGGTAGCCACCGGCCCGAGCAGCAGCGGGTACTCGCGCATGAACTCGGCCCATGACCGCGCGATCCGGTTGCGCCTGGCCAGCGCCGCCACATAGCCGGGCACCGTCGATTCGGGCACCAGACGCAGAAAATAATCGACGAAAGTCTGCGTGTCGGCAGACGCCATCGCCGCCACCGCGGGCAGCAGCATCGTGCGCACATCGGCGGCGACGATCTGCATGTACGTATCCAGCGCCTCGGCGACGGCCGGCGGATCGACCTCCTCCACGACATAACCCGCCGCGGCGAGCCACAGTGCCGCCTTGCGCACGCCGGCCGCCACCTGGCGATGCACGCCACCGCGACCCGGATCGATGCATATCGCCACCCTGATCGGCCGCGTCGGCTCGGGGCCGGTCAGCGGCGCAGGCACCCACCAGGGATCGCGCGCGTCGGCACCGCTCATCGCGGCTAGTGCCAGCCGCAGATCGCGCACATGGCGGGCCATCGGCCCCTGCACGGAAAAAAGCTGAAAGCTGATCGGGAACTCGGCGGGCGCCAGTGCCGAGGCGCGCGCCACCCGCCCCAACGTGGGCCGCAGCGCGGCGACGCCGCAGCACTGCGCCGGATAACGCAACGAGCCGCCGAAGTCGTTGCCCAGCCCCAGCGGCGTCATGCCGGTGGCCAGGGCCACGGCATCGCCTCCGCTCGAGCCGCCGGGCGTACGGCTCGCATCCCAGGGGTTGCGGCTCGCGCCGCGCAGCGAACTGTCGGTTTGCCAGCGAAAACCGAAATCCGACAGGTTGGTACGCGCCAGCGCAATGCCGCCGGCCTGCTTGAGCTGGGCGACATGCGGGGCATCCAGCGACGGCATCGCGTCCCTGAGCGCAAGCACCCCCGACGTGGTGGGCGAGCCGACGAGGTCGATGTTCTCCTTCACCGTGAACGGCACGCCGTGCAGCGGCCCCAGTGCGTCGCCGCGGGCACATGCGCGATCAGCAGCCTCGGCGGCGTGCAGCGCCTGCTCATGCAGCACGGCGGTTACCGCATTGACCTCGCCATTGACGGCAGCGATGCGGCCGATGTGCGCCTGCACGACCTCCCTGCTGGACACTTGCCGCTCGCGGATCGCACTCGCCAGGTCGGCTACACCTGATCGCCAGAGATCGCGCAGACTCGACACAGCTACCCCCGAAGATCAGACCCAAACAGGCCGGCAATCTGCCGCAGCGCGGCCTCGGCGGAACTCGAAGCCGAGCGCCGCGCCGCGCGCGGATCGCCTCGCGGTTGGCCCCACCTGCGCCAGCGGCATGCCGTACTTGCGCATCAATCGCAGCGTCACCCGGACCGTTACTTGACGGCATTCATGCCCTGCACATAGGACGCGATCGCCTGGATCTGCTCGATGGTCAGCTTCTGGCCCACCGACAGCGCCAGCTTGGCGTGCGGGCCCTCGCCCCATGCCTGGCCGTTGTGCCAGCCGGTCAGCACCTGCACCACGTACTGCGCATGCTGGCCGGCGATGCGCGGATACAGCTTGGCGCTGTCACCGAGACCCTTCGGGCCATGGCAGGACTCGCAGGAGGGAAGCCCGGCCGACGCGACGCCGTCGCGGTAGATCGATTCGCCCAGTTTGACCTGATAGGTGTCCACCGGGCCGGGCGAGGTCTTCTGCTGCGACAGGTAGGCCGCCACGTTGGCGATGTCTTGCTTCGACAGCATGCCAGCCATGCCCGACATGATCGAGTTGGCGCGCTTGCCGCTCTGGAACGACTCCAGCTGATGCTCGATGTAGGCCGCGTGCTGTCCGGCCAGCTTGGGGTATTGCGGGTCGGTCGAATTGCCGTCCGCGCCATGACAGGCGGCGCAGACCGAGGACACCTCGGCCTGTCCGGCATCGGCATTCCCGACGAGCTTGTCCGCGGCCTGCGCCGAGGTTGCGACCACGACCAGACCGACCGCCAGCATCGTCACCCACAAACGGCATGAAGTGTTCATCTGCTTTCTCCCTTCAGATATCTCATCGGCAAAACTGCGCACATCGCGCAGTCGAGCCGATGATACGCCGCGCACCTGCATGCACCCGTTGCATAACAGCAGATCAAGGCCGCGTCGCGGCACTGAACACGCTCGGCCGCAGGCCGTGCCGTCGAGGTCGGCACGGTCAACCGCCAGTGCTCGAGGCGGTCATCCCTCGCTCCGCCAGCGACGCCGCCGCGCTCAATGCGCTACCGGTGCCGCCGGCAGCGCCGCACCGGTCAGATCGGCGCGGATCGCGCGCAGCTTGGCCTTAATTCGGGCCGCATCGGCGGGGCCGATGCGGATCAGCAGTTTCTGCCCGACCGAGAGCGATTCCAGCGCGGGATCGACGTACACGTAGTGCCCCTGCTGCAGTTCCACCGCGGGCGGCTGCGCCAGATCGGGGGCGGCCAGCAGGTTGTCGATCACCTCGATCAGACGGTCGTTGAAGTAGCCCTTGGGATAGCCCAGCTGCCGGTAGGCCTGCTGGAACAGCGGGTAGTAGCGCACGTACCAGGCGACCAGCATCTTCGGATCCACGCTGTCGACGACGCGCATGTAGGGCGCATAGCGCTCGGCGTTGCGGTCGCCGATCACCGTGGCGCCGCCCGCCTGATCGGTGACGAACGCGCCCTGCGGTGTGCGCAGCGGCAGGATGCGCGAACCGATCGCGTGCCGCGGCAGCGCATCGATGGTCGCCACGATGCGCGCGATGATCTGCCGCGGCACCAGCAGCGCGCGCAGATCAGCCCCGCCGGCGAGGGCCGCGAGCGCATCGGCCACACTCGTGTCGCTCTGACCCAGCGTCGGCAACGGTGCCGTCGTCGCAGCCGCAGGCCCGGACGCCGCCTGGGCAATGGGGTAGCGGATCGATGGCGCGGCCGACGCCGCGGAAGCGGACGTCGCCGCGGGTGCCGGCGGCGGCGTATTCGCGACCCTCGCCCGGTGCGCCAGATACGCGCCGACTCCGATCACGGCCACCACGATGACCGCCGCACCCGCCCTGCTCCAGCCCGATGACTGCCTGCTCATGACGCACTCCGCACTGTCGTTGGGTTGTTTTGAGACTCGTTCGCGGCACAATCGTTCACTGCCCCCCTACCCGGCGGACGCGCGACCCCGGGCGACCGCTGGCAGAGTATCCGCATGGAAAGGTCTATCCGCAGCCGCCTGGATCACGTTCTCGACCTGCTGGTCGACGCCGTCTGCGTGGTCGACGCCGAGGGCCGCTTCGTGTTCGTCAGCGCTGCCTGCGAGCGCATCTTCGGCTACACGCCCGACGAGATGCTGGGCCGGCCGATGATCGAGCTGGTGCACCCCGTCGATCGCGCCCGCACCCTGGAAGCCGCCGCCGCGATCATGAACGGCACGCCCAACCCGCACTTCGAAAATCGCTATCTGCGCAAGGACGGCCAGACCGTCCACATCATGTGGTCCGCGCGCTGGTCCGAGGCCGACGGTCTGCGGATCGCGGTGGCGCGCGACATCACCGAACGCAAGCGCGCCGAGGCGGTGCAGACCGCGCTGCTGGCGATTTCCGAGGCCGCGCACACGGCGGCCGACCTGCTGGCCCTGTTCCATCGCATCCACGCCATCATCGGCGGACTGCTGCCGGCCCGCAATTTCTTCGTCGCGCTGTACGACGTCGAGACCGATACGCTCAGCTTTCCCTACTTCGTCGACGAGCACGACGAAACCCCGGCGCCGCGCAAGCTCGACTCCGGCACGCTCAGCGCCGAGGTCATCCGCAGCGGCGAGGCCCTGCTGCTGACGTCCGGCTCCGACGCGGCACTG
>JAJYMF010000258.1 GCA_021787175.1 Pseudomonadota bacterium
CCGATCTTCGAGCAGCCCGGCTCGCGCCACTCGGCGCCGGCGGCGCGGAACACCTCGTGCAGTCCTTCGCGTTCGGCGGCCTGCTTGACCGCGGCCGAGCCGGGCACCACCAGCATGCGCACGCGCGCATCAATGCGACGCCCCCGCAACACCTCGGCGGCGGCGCGCAGATCCGACAGTCGCCCGTTGGTGCAACTGCCGACAAACACCACATCCACCGGCGTGCCCAGCAGGTTCGCACCGGCGTGCAGACCCATGTAGGCCAGCGCGCGCCGGCTCTGCTCGTCGCTCGCGGCGGGCACGGTGGCGTCGATGGCCATGACCATGCCGGGGTGCGTGCCGTAGCTGAGCGTCGGGCGGACCGCGCCGGCATCGATCTCGACGACTCGATCGAAGCGGGCGTCGGCGTCGCTGCACAGTTCCTCCCAGCGCCCCAGGGCGCGCCGCCAGTCCGCACCCTGCGGCGCGCGCGGACGGCCTCGCAGCCAGGCGAAGGTGACCTCGTCCGGGGCGATCATGCCGGCGCGCGCGCCGGCCTCGATCGACATGTTGCAGACGGTCATGCGCTCTTCCATCGACAGCGCACGGATCGCTTCGCCGCGATACTCGATCACGCAGCCGGTGCCGCCGTCGATGCCGATGCGGCCGATGATGTGCAGCACCAGATCCTTGGCGCTGACGCCGGGCTGCAGGCGCCCGCGAACCTCGATCGCCATAGCCTTCGGCTTGCGCTGCAGCAGGCACTGGCTGGCCAGTACATGGCCGACCTCGCTGGTCCCAATCCCGAAGGCCAGCGCGCCGAAAGCGCCGTGGGTGCTGGTATGGCTGTCACCGCAGACAATGGTCATCCCCGGCTGGGTCGCGCCCAGTTCCGGGCCGATCACGTGCACGATGCCGCGCTGCGGGTGCTCGATGTCCAGAAGCTCGATGCCGAACTCGCGGCAGTTGCGCTCGAGCATGCGTACCTGCGCCTCGGCCTCGGGCGTGATGTAGGAACGCCGGCCTTGCGCATCGGCCGCCAGGGTAGGCGTGGAATGATCCAGCGTGGCCAGCACGCGTTCTGGGCGGCGCACGCGCAGATTGCGCGCGCGCAGCTCCGCGAACGCCTGCGGCGAGGTCACCTCATGCACCAGATGCAGGTCGACGTACAGCAGTGCCGGCGTGTCCGGCGTCTCTGCCGTGACCTGGTGCGCGTCCCAGAGCTTGTCGAGCAGCGTGCGCGCGGACATCAGGCCACCTCCAGCGACGGGGTGGCGGCGCGATGCAGATGTTTGGACGTCTCGGCATCGGCCTGCAGCGGCGTCAGCCAGCCGTGGCGGTCGGCTTGACGGCCATCGAACAGGCCGAAGAAGGCATCCTGCAGCGCGCGCGTGATGGGCCCCGGGATGCCGTCGCCGACGGTCTTGCGATCGACCGAACGCACCGGCGTGATCTCGGCCGCGGTGCCGGTCAGGAACACCTCGTCGGCAACGTACAGCAGCTCGCGCGGCAGATCGCACTCGACCACCTCGATGCCGAGGTCGGCGGCCAGCGTCAGCACGCTGTCGCGAGTGATGCCGGCGAGAATGCCGGCGGCCACCGGCGGCGTGTACAGCCGACCGCGCTGCACCAGAAAAAGATTCTCGCCGGCGCCCTCGCTGAGCAGGCCGCTGGGCGCCAGCGCGATGCCCTCGGCGTAGCCGCCGCGTTTCGCCTCCTGCGCGATCAGCTGGCTGGAAAGATAATTGCCGCCGGCCTTGGCGCCGCTGGGCAGGGTGTTGGGCGCGGGCCGGTGCCACGACGAGACGCAGACATCGATGCCGTCGCGCACGGCAGCGGCGCCATGCAGGTTGCCCCACGCCACCGCCAAGATCGCCACCTCGACCGGGACGCTGGCATCGGGGGCGAGGCTGAAAGTGAATCCCGCGCGGTACACCAGAGGCCGCACATAGGCACTGCTCAGCCCGTTGGCGAGCACCACCTCGGCGCAGGCCCGGTCGATCTCGGCCGGCGTGTGGCGGATGTCCAGATCGTGGATGCGCGCCGAGCGGAACAGCCGCGCGGTGTGATCGGCCAGGCGGAAATAGCGCGGCCCCTGCGGCGTGGCATACACGCGCTCGCCCTCGAACACCGAGGAGCCGTAATGCAGCACGTGAGCGCCGACGTGGACGGTCGCCTCCTGCCACGGCTTGATGCGTCCGTCATGCCACAGATAAGTGCTGGTCGAGGTCGTCATGAGTCAGATTCCCGTTGCGGTCGGTTGGAGAGAGAGATGGGGGGTGCGGATGCGTGCGTTCGATGCGGTTGATGACCTCGAGGATCGCCAGCGCTGCGGCCTCGACGATGTCGGTGCTGGTGCCGCGGCCGCGCAGCTCCTGCGCGTCGTGCTGCACGCGCAGTACCGCCTCGCCCTGCGCGCCGGCGCCGAAGCCGATGCTGCGCACGCGCAGCTCCACGACCTCGAGATCGAGGCCGGAGGCGCGCACCAGGGCCGTCATGGTCGCGTGCACAGGGCCGTTGCCGGTGGCGGTTTCGCGCGCGCTGCGGCCATCGCAGTGGCGCAGATGCAGCGACGCGATCGATGCGCCGCCCACGTAGGTGCCCACATGCAGCGCCGCCAGCGTCCAGGGCCCGCGGGAGTGCACGGCGGCGCCCAGCACCAGCGCCTCGATGTCCGCGTCGAGCACTTCGCGCTTGCTTTCGGCCAGCGCCTTGAACTCGGCGAACAGCATCTCGAAGCGCTCCGCGTCCACGCGCAACCCCAGCATGCCGATGCGTTCGCGCAGGGCGTGACGGCCGCTGTGACGGCCCAGCACCAGCCGCGTGTGCGGGAAACCGACGTCCTCCGGGCGCATGATTTCGTACGTCGTGCGGTTGGCGAGCATGCCGTGCTGATGGATGCCGGCCTCGTGGGCAAACGCGTTGTCGCCGACGATGGCCTTGTTGCGGGCCACTTCGAGGCCCAGCATGCCGCTCAGTGCGCGCGATGCCGCGTACAGGCGCGTGCTGTCGATCGCGGTATTCAGCGCGAAACGGTCGGCGCGCGTGCGCAGCGCCATCACCACTTCCTCGAGCGCGGCGTTGCCCGCACGCTCGCCGATGCCGTTCAGGGTGCACTCGATCTGGCGCGCGCCCGCTTCCGCCGCGGCGAGGCTGTTGGCCACGCCCATGCCGAGGTCGTCGTGGCAGTGCGTGCTGAGCACGACGCGCTCGATCCCGGCGACCTCGCGGCGCAGGCGTGCGAACAGCGTCGCGATCTCGGCGGGCGTGGTGTAGCCCACCGTGTCGGGCACGTTGATGGTGCGCGCGCCGGCGGCGATCACCGCGCCGAAGACCTCGATCAGGAATTCCGGTTCGGTGCGCAGCGCGTCCTCGGCCGAGAACTCGACGTCGTCGCACAGCGCGCGCGCGCGGCGCACGCCGGCGATCGCGGCGTCCAGAACCTGCGCGCGGCTCATGCGCAGCTTGTGCTCGCGGTGGATCGGGCTGGTGGCGATGAACAGGTGGATGCGCGCCTGCGCCGCCGCCTCCACGGCACGGGCGGCGGCCGCGATGTCGGATTCCTGGCAGCGCGCCAGCGCGCAGATGCGCGCGCGGTGCGCCGCGGCGGCGATCGCGGCCACGGCCGCGGCATCCTCGTCCGAGGCCGCGGGAAACCCGGCCTCGATGATGTCGACGCCGAGTTCGTCGAGGATGCGCGCCATGCGCAGCTTCTGCGCGCGCGTCATGCTGCAGCCGGGCGCCTGCTCGCCGTCGCGCAGCGTGGTGTCGAAGATCAGCACGCGGCCGGGCGCGGCATCCGGTTCATTCGGAGCCGCGTGTCCTGCGTGGGGGAACGATGCTGTGCTCATGGCTGCTCCGCTGCGCGCGGGTGCCGGGCGTGAGCGAAATCAGGCGAAAAAAAACCCCGCATCCGGTGAGGGTGCGGGGTTCTGGTTGTTCGTCTGATTTCTAGACGCGCGCCCTTATCCCGCACCTCCGTGGGTAATGAGAAGGACCGCCAGAAGAATCAGTGCAGATGACGCGGGCTGCGGATTCACTGGTGCACGCGAGCCGCCGGCGGAGCCGGAACGGGCGAATGCGTGGGAGGGGAAGCGCGCGGACATGGCCCGACCGTACCCATGCTTTTTGCGCTTGTCAACACCTGATTTTGATGCCGGCGCATGACGCGACCACTCGACAGGCCGGCCAGGATCCATGGTGGACAGGCGACACAGGGTGTCATGCCGGACGTCCGGCGGATCAAGGAGCAGGCCTTTCCGGTGCTTCGTCATCCGGGCGCGAACGATTGCCCATTGCATGACGAATGCCGTGTGTTCAGGCGACATCGAGCCGCAGCAGGCGCGTTTTCAGTGCCGCGTCGTCCGCGGCCAGGGGCTCGCTGGACGCGGGGCGCGACAGTAGCCGCTGCAGCGGCGCGGGCGAGTCGATGGCGCGGCCGATCAGCGGCTCGATCAGTTCGGCAAACTTGGCCGCATGCGCGGTGGCGACGACCGCGTAGTCGCGCGTGTCGCCCTGCGCCCGCAGCCGCGCGAGCACGTGCAGGGCGGTGGCGGTATGCGGACAGGGCGGCAAATCCGGCTGCGCGCCCCCGTGGCGCAGGACGGCGCGGATGGCGTCGTCGTCCACCGCGAACGCCCGCAGTTCGTGGCGCAGCGCGTCGTCGTCGCCGTACAGCCAGCGCAGGCGCTCGAAATTGCTGGGCGCGCCGACGTCCATCGCGTTGGCCAGGGTGGTCACGCTGGGCCGCGGCGCGTAGCCGCTGCCCGCGAAGAATCGCGGCAGCGCGTCGTTGTCGTTAGTGGCCAGCACGATCGCATCGATCGGCAGCCCCATCCTGCGCGCCAGCACGCAGGCCAGCGCGTTGCCGAGATTGCCGGTCGGCACGATGAACGAGAGCGGCCGCGCACTGGCGCGCTGGTGTTCGAGCGCGGCCCAGGCGTAGTAGCCCATCTGCGGCAGCAAGCGGCCGAGGCTGATGCTGTTGGCCGAGCGGAGCGGCATGCCCAAGCTGCGGTCGAGCAGGGCGCCCTTGACCATGCGCTGGCAATCGTCGAAGGCGCCGTCCACGCGCAGGGCCAGCACGTTGTCGCCAAAGGCGCCGAGCTGGTGCGCCTGGCGCAGCGAGACGCCACCCTGCGGATAGAGGATCACCACGCGGAAGCCCGCGCGCCGATGGAATGCCGCCGCCACCGCGGCGCCGGTGTCGCCGGATGTGGCGACGAGGATGGTCAGCGGTGCTGCCGTCGCGGGCCGCAGCCGCGCCAGCGTGGCGGCGAGGAAGCGCGCGCCGATGTCCTTGAACGCCAGCGTCGGTCCGTGGAACAGCTCCAGCAGATGGTCGCCGGGCGTGCCCAGCGCGCGCATCGGCAGCGGCTGGGCCAGCGCCTCGGCGCAGATCGCCTGCAGCGACGTCTGCAGCGAGGTGCCGGCGAAAAAAGGCGCGAGCAGCCGCTCGGTCACCGCCTTCGGCGTGCGTACGTCGGCGAAATCGCCGGGACTGAAGGTGGGCAGCGGGTCCGGCATGTACAGACCCCCGTCCGGCGCGAGCCCCGCGCCGATGGCGTCCTCCAGCGAGGCGGTCGCCGCGCGGTCGCGAGTGCTCACGTAGCGCATCGGAGTACCTCCGCGCGCGGGCCGGCGACCGGCGCGTTCCAGCCTTCGCTGTCGAGGCCATGGGCGGCGAACGCTTCGCGCATCGCAGCCGTGGCTGCGGCTGCCGTCGCGGCGCCGTCGCACCAGGCGAACACGCTGGGACCGGCGCCGGAGATGCTGGCGCCGAGCGCTCCCGCGTCGATCGCGGATCGCTGGACCGCGACAAAGCCGGGGATCAGCGGTGCGCGACGCGGCTCGACCAGGACATCACGCAGCCCCGCGCGCAGCAGTTCGGCATCGCCACGGAAGCAGCCGGCGATGAGCATGGCGAGATGCGCGCTCTGCTCGACGAAACGGTGCAGCGGGTAGGGAGCGGCCAGCGCCTCACGCGCGCGCCGCGTCTCCAGCACGCAGTCCGGATGGACCACGGCGACATGCAGCCAGTCCGGCGCGGGCAGGTGCAGCAGCCGGTCCGTGGTCGCCAGCACCAGGCCACCGAGCAGCATCGGGCCGACGTTGTCGCCATGCCGTGCGCCGCTGGCGACGGCTTCGCCCGCCACGGCATGCGGATAGAGCAGCTCGCGCGTGAGCGGCGCCTCCAGCAGGGCATTGGCCGCTACCAGCGCGGCGACGCTCGACGCCGCCGAGCCGCCCAGGCCGGAGCCGAAGGGGATGCCTTTGTCGATCTCGATCTCGAAGCCGAAGTCCGGTCGCAGGGCGGCGCACAGCGACAGCAGCGCGGCACCCGCGGTGTTGTCGGCGGCAGCGAGGGGCAGCGACCGGTCGGCGCCGCGGATCGCGGTGATGCGCACGCCGGGGGTGTCGATGCGCCGCACGCTGACCTCGTCGCACGGGCCCGCGAAGGTGTGCCCGAGGATGTCGAAGCCGACCGCCACGTTGCCGACGCTGGCCGGCGCGCGCGCGACGGCGTGGATGTTCATGGACCTCTCCTCAGGCCTGCGGCGACGCGCAACAGGTCGGCGAACACGCCGGCCGCCGTGACCTCGGGGCCGGCACCGGGCCCCTGCACCACCAGCGGATTGTCGCAGTAGCGGCGGGTGGTGAACTGCACGATGTTGTCGGTGGAGCGCAATCGCGCGAAAGCGTGGTCGTCCGTGACCTCGCCCAGCTCGACCCGCGCCGTGCCGTGCCGGTCGAACCGGGCCATGTAGCGCAAATGCCGGTGGGCGGCGCGGGCCCGCGCGTGGCGCGCTGCCATCGGGACGTCGAGTTCGATCAGACGGTCGAGGAATTCCTCGCGATCGACCGCCATCAGCGCCGGCGGCACCAGGCTCTCGATCGCGACGTCCTCGACGTCGAGCAGGCGTCCGGCCTCGCGCGCCAGGATGACCAGCTTGCGCGCCACGTCGGTACCGGCAAGATCGTCGCGCGGATCGGGCTCGGTGTAACCGCGCGCGTGCGCCTCGCGCAACAGCTGCGAGAACGGCCGCGTGCCGTCATAGTGGTTGAACAGCCAGGCGAGGGTACCGGAGAGGATGCCTTCGACCGCGATCAACTCGTCGCCGGTGTCGATCAGGTCGCGCAGGGTCTGCACGATCGGCAGGCCGGCGCCGACGGTCGCCTCGTAGCGCAGCTGCGCGCCGCCGCGCGCGGCGGCAGCACGAATCTGCTGCCAGCGTCCGCTCGGGCCCGCTGCCGCCCGCTTGCTGGGCGTGATGACGTGGATGCCCGCCTGCAGCCAGCCGGCGTAGCGGTCGGCCAGTGCATCGCTGGCGCTGCAGTCGATGATCGCGGCGTGCGGAAGATGGCTTGGGTGCACGTGGGCGGCGAAGGCGTCGAGGTCGGCGGCCGGCGACCGATGCAATTGCTGGCGCCAGTCGGCGGGCAGCATCGCGCCTTCGTCCAGCCACTGGTGACGGCTGTCGGTGATGGCGCGGATGCGCAGGTCCAGGCCGGCGTCCGCGCGCAGGCGCGCCTGCGCCGCGCGCAGTTGCTCGAGCAGGGCGCTGCCGATGTGGCCCGGCCCGATCACG
>JAJYMF010000434.1 GCA_021787175.1 Pseudomonadota bacterium
CGAAATACTGTAAAGCCAAATGCGGGACACTACACTAGCCTGTTCGACCCCATCGACCTTTACGTTGGTCACCCCACCTTTCGCGTCATCGCCGACAGACGTCTGCGCAACGGCGATGTGATAGACGGTTTCCCGGAAGCGGTAGTGAAGCTTGAACCCCGGCCAGCGTGCTGGCAGGCAGGGCGCGACCTGGAGGCGGTCCACTTCCAGACGCAGGCCGAGCAGGGACTCGACGATAAGCCGGTACATCCAGCCGGCCGAGCCGGTGTACCATGTCCAGCCTCCGCGTCCGGCGTGAGGAACGACCGCGTAGACATCCGCCGCCATGACGTAGGGTTCCACCTTGTAGGTGGAGATGGCTTCCTTGGCTTTTGCGTGGTTGACCGGGTTGATCAGGGTGGCCAATTTCCAGGCACGCTGGTGATCGCCCAGGGCGGCGAAGGCCATGGCTGCCCAAATCGCGCCATGGGTGTACTGGCCGCCGTTTTCGCGCACGCCCGGCACATAGCCTTTGATGTAGCCGGGGTCCAGATCGGTCTGATCGAAGGGCGGATCGAGCAACTGGATAAGGGCCGCGTCGCCGCGAACCAGGCGTGCGTCCAGCGACTGCATGGCTTGTCGTGACCGCCCGGCATCGCCCGCACCGGACAGAACCGACCAGCTTTGTGAGATTGAATCGATTTGACATTCGACGTTGTCGGCGGACCCGAGCGGGGTGCCGTCGTCGAACCAGGCGCGTCGATACCAGGCGCCGTCCCAAGCGTGAAGTTCCAGGTTTTCGCGCAGGCGGGTGGCCTCGTCCAGGCAGAATTCGGCGAACTCGGGATCGTCGTTCTGGCGCGCCAGTACGGCGAATTGCCTGAGCACTTCATGGAGGAAGAAGCCCAGCCAGACGCTTTCGCCTTTGCCGCCCATCCCGACGAGGTTCATGCCGTCGTTCCAGTCACCGGAGCCGATCAGCGGCAGGCCACGCTCGCCGTAGCGCAGACCGTGGCGGATGGCCCGCACGCAATGTCGATACAGGCTCTCCTCCTCGTTGGAACGGCCAGGCAGGTCGAAGTAAGAGTCGTCGTTCGGATCGAGCGGGCGCCCTTCCAGTAACGGGACCGATTCCTCCAAAACACCGGTATCGCCGCTGCCCAGCACGTAACGGCAGGTCGCCAGGGCTAGCCACAAGTAATCGTCGGAACAGTGGGTACGCACGCCCCGTCCAGAAGGCGGGTGCCACCAGTGCTGGACATCGCCTTCGGGGAATTGGCGTCCGGCGCAGAGCAGCAGGTGGGCGCGCAGCAGCCCGGGCTCGGCGTGCAGCAGCGCCATCGCATCCTGCAACTGGTCGCGGAAACCGAAGGCGCCGCCCGACTGGTAATAGCCGCTGCGCGCCCACATCCTGCAGGCCAGGGTCTGGTACAGGAGCCAGCCGTTGCTCAGCACGTTGATCGCCTGGTCCGGCGTTTCCACCTGCACCGCCCCCAGGGTGTGGTTCCAGTACTGCCAGACCGCTTCCAAGGCGCGCCGCGCGGCATCGCTGCCGCGGCAGCGATGCACCAGACGATTGACCTCCGCGCTGCCCGGCGTGCCGGCCAGGCCGAGCCGGAAGATGATTTCGCGTTCCTCGCCGTCGCCCAGTTCGAATCCGACCTGGAGCGCGCCGCAGGGGTCAAGGCCGCTGCCCGCTTTGCCGGACAGGTGATTGCGGCCCAATGCCGCCGGATTCGCCAGGCTGCCGTTGCGGCCGATGAACTCGGCGCGATCGCAGGTGGCGGTGCGATTGGCGTCGTCGACGTCAAAGAAGGCGACCCGCCCGGGAAACTCGCTGTTGTACGCATTGCGTGCGTAGAGCGCGCCGTTGTAGGGATCGACTTCGGTACTCACGTGCATGGCGGTCTTCGGCCGTAGGTCACCGAGGACCCATTCCACGTAGCCGGTGGCGGACAGCCGGCGTGGTCGCCCGGACTCGTTGCGGACCGTGAGCCTGGAGAATTTGACCGCCATGTCGGTCGCGACATAGACCCACAGTTCGGAGCGGATGCCGGCCTCGGCGTGTTCGAACACGCTGTAGCCGAAACCGTGGCGGCTGACGTATGGCGTAGCGCCGCGCCTGGGCAGCGGCGTGGGCGACCAGAACTGGCCGGTCTCCTCGTCGCGCAGGTAGAAGACCTCGCCGCTGGCGTCGGAAACTGGGTCGTTGTGCCAGGGCGTGAGGCGGAACTCGTGCGCGTTCTCGCCCCAGGTATAGGCTTGGCCGCACTCCGAGACGACGCTGCCGAAGCCTGCATTGGCCAGCACGTTGACCCACGGCGCCGGGGTGACGAGGCCGGGCGTGGTGGTGATGACGTACTCGCGTCCATCCCGCGTGAAGCCGCCGATACCGTTACCGAGGATCAGGTCGCGCGGCGCCGTGCTGGGAACGATCGCCTCGTCCTGCCAGGGCCGGCTTGGGACCAGGCGCGGCACCCGTATTGCCGGTACCTCGGGTCGGTTGAGTTGCTCCGCCAACGTGCCCCGGCTGTCGCTGAGGATGACGCGGGCAACGGCCTGGAACAGGATGCGGTCTTCGTCCGATATCTGCTCCGCCGAGCGTATGAAGATACCGCCCGGGCGGTCGATCGTCTGGCTTTCCAGGCCCACCGCGACCAGGCCCAGGATCTGGTCCTGCAAAGCCCTCCTGTAGCCGGCGTGATCTTCGTTCCAGATCACCAGATCCACTGCCAGTCCCTTCAGGCGCCAGTACGCGTGGGCCTGGATGAGCTGGCGCACCAGCTCGATGTTGGCCAGGTCGGCGATGCGCAACAGCACGATGGGCAAATCGCCCGAGAGCGCGTAGCCCCAGAGCCCGGATTGTCCGCGCCGGTTGCGCAGCAGCACGCTGCTCTCGGCGCGCAGGGTGGCATGGGCATGGATGACCGAGCTCGCCAGGTGGCGATAGAGCTGCGCGTCAGCCTCGCTGGCGTTGATCTGCCGCAGCACCACTTGGGCGTGGGTCCAGGCCAGCTCGAAGACGCGGTCGGCCAGCCGGCGATCCCGATATTTCTCGATCAGGGCGAGTGCCGCAGCGCGGCTCTCGCCAACGCCGTAGACCAGGTCAACGCTGGCCGACTGATCCGGTTCCAGGGTGATGCGGCAGCGGATGGCGAAGATCGGATCGAGCACCGAACCCTGGCTGCCGGACAGAACGCCGTCCGCGTCCAACGCCTGAGGAGCGACAGCGTTGCGGCCACGGCCGAGGAAGCGGGCACGGTCGGTCTCGTAAGAAATCCCGTCGCTCTCGGTATCGTGCACGGCCAACAGGTGGAACATTCTGGGTGTCGCTTCGTCGGATGAGCGGGGACGGCGGGTGCAGAGCAGCGCCTGGTGGCGCTCAAGGATCTCAGTCTGGATGAACAGCTTGCTGAACGCCGGGTGCATCGCGTCGGCGGCGGCAGGCGCCAGTACGACTTCCGCGTAGCTGGTGATCTCAATCGTCCGCGTTCTGCCGGAGTGGTTGGTAATGCGCACCCGACGCAGTTCGATGTCATCTTCCGGCGAGACGACGATGTCGGTATGGGTTTCAAACCGGAACTCCCGACCGTGATCGCGGCGGCGGAATTCGGCGCGCCCCTCCGAGAAGATGGCCTCGTAGTGATCGGCGTGACGCAGGGTCGGCTGGTGTGCCGTGGACCAGATTTCGCCGCTCTCGACGTCGCGCAGGTAGGCGAATGTGCCCCATGCGTCGCGGGTGCTGTCCTCGAGCCAGCGGGTCGCCGCGAGGTCCCGCCAGCGACTGTAACCGCCGCCAGCGTGGCTGATCATGACGTGATAGTGACCGTTGGACAGCAGTTGCGCCTCGGGCATCGGTGAATCTGGGTTGGTCAGTACGCGGATCGGCATTTCCAGGCTGGTCGCGCTCGCGTGCATGTCGGTCCGCTCGGCCGCATGCGTATACAACGCCGAGACTCTAGGGATGCGCTCCTGCAGCAACAGCAGGGTCGCCTGGAAGAGCGGATCGGAGCTGAAGTATCTCTGCATCGGCTGGTCCCGCAGCAGATATGCCAGAGCAAGCAGACTCATACCTTGGTGATGGGTCATGTAGGAGCGCACCACGGCATGGGATTCGCCGCGCCGCTGCCGCGCCGGAGTGTAGTCGATGGCCTCGTAAAAGCCGAACCCACCTTCCGCGCCCTCGGCGGCAAGCCGCTGCATGTTCAGGCAGGCCGCCTCCGGCGCCACCATCAGCGCCATCACGCTGGCATAAGGCGCGATCACCCGCTCATCGGCGAGACCGCGCATCAGGCCCAGGCCGGGCACCCCGAAGGCGCGATACTGATAGTTGAATTGCACGTCGATTGCGTTGTAGCCGGATTCCGACATGCCCCAGGGCAGGCCGCACTGCTGTCCGTATTCGATCTGGCGCGCCACGGCCGCCCGGGTCGTCTGGTCGAGCAGCGTGTTCGCATAGTTCGGCATCACCAGTTGCGGCATCAGGTATTCGAACATCGAGCCGCTCCAGGACAACAGGGTCGGCTCGCCGCCGGTCGAGGTCAGCAAGCGCCCGAGGGCGAACCAGCTCTCCTGCGGAAGTTGACCCTGAGCGATGGCGACGAATACGGTGAGGCGCGCTTCCGACGCCAGCAGATCGTAATACCCGGCGTCACGTCGTCGCTCGTCGACGTTATAGCCGATGCTGAACAGACGCGCGGTCTTGTCGTAGAGGAAACCGAATTCCATTTCGGCGAATTCACCAGCCAGCAGGACCAGGCGCTGGATGTCAGCGGCGCGGGCCTGGGCCCGTTCGCTGCCCAGCTCGACGTCCCGCCGCAAAGCAGCACGCCAGGCTTCCTGCGCGGGCGTGGTGGCGGTCGGCAATCCGTCGAGACGCGCCGACACTGTCATCCCGAGTCCGGCCAGCGTGCGCAAAGTCGGGATGTCCAGGACTTCAGACAACCCATTGACGGCTTCGGGCGCATCCGGCAGCGCACTCCACGGCGCCATAAACGCAAGTTCGCCCAGCATGGCCTGGCATTGCCGGACCAATGCATGTGCCCACCAGCGCGCCTGTTCATTGGACCCGTCGGGCAAATCGGCGTGGATGGCTTCGGCCGACCGAGTCAATTGCTCCAGCCGCCGGCGTACCGCCACGAGCGAGTCGGGCGACTGGCCACGGGCGAATTCGTTCGTATCCCGATAGTGCTCCCGAAACCGAGCCCGCGTGGCCGGTGCACGGTCGCCTGCGGCCGCCTCGAGTATCCCAAAGGTGTCGCTCAGGCCATCCAGCCAGCGCGGCCCAGGGATCGGCCTGTCGAGCAGCGCAATCAGACCTGGCCGCAAGGTCAGCAGGTGGCCCGCCAGGTTGCCGCTATCCACGGTCGAGATGTAGGCCGGGTGCAGCGGCCGCAGCGACAAGGTGTCGTACCAGTTGTAGAAATGCCCGCGGTGGCGTTCCAGTCCCGCCATCGTCTCCAGGGTGCGCGCGGTGCGCTCGATCAGTTGCCCGGTCGGGATGTAGCCGAAGTCGTGGGCGGCCAGGTTCGCCAGCAGCGACAGGCCCATGTTGGTCGGCGAGGTACGGTGTGCCAACCCGGCGGTGCGGTATTCCTGATAGTTGTCCGGCGGCAGCCAGTGGTCTTCCGGACCGACGAAGGTCTCGAAGAAGGCCCAGGTCTTGCGTGCGATCCCGCCGAGGAAAAGCGTTTGCCCAGCACTCAGCGGGACCTCGTGGCGCACGAGTGGCCGGCTGAGCCACCAGGCTATCGCCGGCGAGATTAGCCAAAGGAAGAGGATGGGACCGGCCAGGAGCAGCGTGCCCGGAGCAGACACCGCCAGGTAGATGGCGGTGCCGGCTGCGAGCGCGGGGGCGAACCCCATGGCCTGGAACGAAGCGGCGAGATCGCTGCGGCTCGATCGCTCCTGGTCGCCGGAAGCATTCCATTGCAGCAGGCGCTTGTGCGAAATTAGCATGCGCCAGAGGGTACGCAGGACCGCATTCAGGCTGTAGAACGCCTCGTACGGCAGTGTCGTCAGGGCAAAGACCGCCTGAACCAGGCGCCGGCCGGCGGTCCGGGCGCTGGCCGCAAGATGCTGGCCCAGATGCATGTCGTCGGGTTTGCGTACCAGGTCCAGCAGGGTGGCCAGCAGTGGTGGGATCAGGAGGACACTGAGCAGCGCCGCAGTCCATAATGTGGCGGCTGAAAGCGCCGTCCAGCCCAGCAACAGGAGCAGCGTCAACGCGGTCGGCACCAGGCTGCGGCGCAGGTTGTCGAACAATTTCCAGCGCGACAGCAAAGATAGCGGATTGCGACCAAGCCGGCCGTCGGGACTGCGCAGCCACGGCAGCAGCCAGCCGACAAGCTGCCAGTCGCCGCGGATCCAGCGATAGCGGCGGTTGACGTCGGCGCCGTAGCGAGCCGGGTATTCCTCATACAATTGCACGTCGCTCAGTAGTCCTGCACGGGCGTAACAGCCCTCAAGCAGGTCGTGGCTGAGGATGCGGTTGTCGCGGAAGCGGTGCTGGGTCGCTTGCTCGAAGGCCTCGACCTCGTAGATGCCCTTGCCGATGAACGAGCCTTCCTGGAAGACGTCCTGATAGACATCGGAGACGGCGCGAGTGTAGGGATCGATGCCGGGCTCAGCGCCATTGAGTCGAGCGTAGCGCGACAGCAGGGTATCAGGCAGGCTTGCACTCACCCGCGGCTGCAGGATGCCGTAGCCGTCTACGACCCGCCCCAGGTCCGGGTCGTAGCGCGGGCGATTGAGCGGGTGCGCCATGGCGCCGACAAACTGACGCGCGGCGTCGCGCGGCAGTTGTGTGTCGCTGTCCAGGGTGATCACATATTTGACCGTGGCGAGCGGTTCCGTGGCGCCGACCAGCAGCGAAAAGCCGTCGCGCTTGCCCTCTCGCAGCAGGGCATTCAGGTCCGCCAGCTTGCCGCGCTTGCGCTCGTAACCCATCCAGATTCCGTCGTGGGAATTCCAACGGCGCGGGCGATGCAAAAGAAAGAAGACATCGTTCCGGCCCTCGGCGTAGCGCGCATTCAAGGCTTCGATCCGCTCCCGGGCCAGCTGCAGCAGTGGCGCATCCTCGGCCAGGGTTTCCTCGGCAGCGTCGCGCAAGTCAGTCAGCAGAGCGAAATGCAGATTCGCATCGCGATTGGCCAGGAAGCGGACTTGCAGCGCCTCGACCAGACTCTCGATGTTATGCGAGCTGGTCAGCATGGTCGGCACCACCACCAGGGTGCGTGCTTCCGGCGGGATGCCGGTGGAGAAATCCATGCGCGGCAAAGGATGCGGAGAGGTCAGAAGGGTGGTCAGCCAGTTAACGACCTCGGACGCGAGCTGGCTGCCGGCCGCCAAGGCGAGGAGTCCGAGCGCAAGCAGCACCCAGTCCGCCACGCGACCCCGCGCTTCGGCAAGGAGGCCGGCTGCCAGGAGCAGCGTGAGCAGCTGGATTGCGCCCAGATATAGCCATAGCGGCGACCGGCCCGCGCTGCGTCGAAAGCTTGCGACCAACGGCAAGCGGATCGCCATGTCCCTTTCCAGCTCTTGCC
>JAJYMF010000176.1 GCA_021787175.1 Pseudomonadota bacterium
TCCAAGGTCTCGACCAAGCTGACTCTGCTGGAAAACCTGATCGGCCGGGTCGACCAGCTGATCGTCGGCGGCGGCATCGCCAACACCTTCATCGCCGCCATGGGCCACGGTGTCGGCACGTCGCTGCACGAGCCCGACCTGCTCGAGGCCGCGCGCCGGGTGATGGCGACGGCCAGGGCGCGCGGCGCCGAGGTCCCGATTCCCGCCGACGTGGTGGTGGCGCCGCGCTTCGCCGCCGACGCGCCGGCCGCGGTCCGGCGCGTCGGGGACGTCCAGGCCGGGGAGATGATCCTCGACATCGGCCCGGACACCGCGGCACGCTATGCGCAGATGATCGCGCGCGCCGGCACGGTGGTCTGGAACGGCCCGGTCGGCGTGTTCGAGTTCGACGCCTTCGGCAAGGGCACCGAGACGCTGGCGCATGCGATCGCGGATTCCGCGGCGTTCTCGATCGCCGGCGGCGGCGACACCCTGGCCGCGGTGGACAAGTACGGCATCGCCGACCGCGTCGGCTACATCTCCACCGGCGGCGGCGCCTTCCTCGAGTTCCTCGAGGGCAGGGAACTGCCGGCGGTGGCCGCGCTGCGCGCGCGCGGCAAGGCCTGAAGCGCATGCTGCTGCTGTTCGATCTCGACGGCACGCTGATCGATTCCGCACCCGGCATCATTGCCTGCATCGAGCACGCCTGTGTGCGCATGGGGGTGAGCGCGCCGCCGCGCGAGACGCTGCGCGGCTGGATCGGCCCGCCGCTGGGCGAGACTTTCCCCGGCGTCGTCGGCGCCGACCCGGCGCGCGTCGAGGCCGCGATCGCCCATTATCGGGAGCGCTTCGACCGCGTCGGCTGGCGCGAGCATCAGGTCTATGCGGGCATGGACGCGGTCGTCGCCGCGCAGCGAGCGGCCGGGCACACGCTGGCCATCGTCACCACCAAGGTGCGCCCGCAGGCCGAGCGCATCGTCGGCGCATTGCCCTTCGGCGGCGCCTTCGCTCGCGTCTACGGGCCCGCGGCCGACGCCCGGCACTGCGAGAAGGCGCAGATGATCGCGCAGGCGATGGCGGATTTCGGTCACGCCACGGAAACCACGCGCATGGTCGGCGACCGTCACTACGACATTGCCGGAGCGCGCGCCTGCGGCGTCGCCAGCTGCGGCGTGCTGTGGGGCTACGGCCATGCGGGCGAGCTCGAGGCCGCGGGCGCTACGGCGCTGGCTGAGCAGCCCGACGCGCTGGCGGCGTGGCTCAACCATGCGATCGAGCCCGCAGCGCTGCACAGCGGCCGCAAGGCCAGGCTGTAAACTTCACACTTCGCAGCCAAGGACCCCCGGCCTCATGAAAACCCTGCTCGTCACCGGCGGCGCCGGTTTCATCGGCGGCAACTTCGTGCTCGATGCGCTTGCCCGCGGTGATCGTGTGGTCAACCTCGACAAGCTGACCTACGCCGGCAATCTCGACACCCTGGCCGCGGTGCGCGGCCATGCGAATCACGTCTTCGTGCAGGGCGACATCGGCGATCGCGCGCTCTGCGCCCGGCTGCTGGCCGAACACGCGGTCGACGCGGTGATCAACTTCGCCGCCGAGTCGCACGTGGACCGATCGATCGACGGCCCGGCCGCCTTCATCGAGACCAATGTGGTCGGCACGCTGGCGCTGCTGGAAGCCGCGCGCGATTACTGGAAGGCGCTGCCGCTGGCGCGCCAGGACGGCTTCCGCTTCCTGCACGTGTCCACCGACGAGGTCTACGGCTCGCTGGGACCGTTGGGCCGGTTCAGCGAGACCACGCCCTACGCGCCCAACTCGCCCTACTCGGCGTCGAAGGCAGCCTCGGATCACCTCGTGCGCGCCTTCCATCACACCTGGGGCCTGCCGGTGCTGACCACGAATTGCTCCAACAACTACGGGCCGTACCAGTTTCCGGAAAAGCTCATCCCGCTGACGATCCAGAAGGCGCTGCACGGCGAGGCGCTGCCGGTGTACGGCGACGGCCGCAACGTGCGCGACTGGCTGTACGTCGGCGACCATTGCGCGGCGATCCGGCGCGTGCTGGAGGCCGGCCGCGTCGGCGAGACCTACAACGTCGGCGGCGACGCCGAGCGCGAGAACCTGCACGTGGTGCGCACGATCTGCGCCCTGCTGGACGCGCGCCGGCCGCTGGCGGACGGCCGCCCGCGCGAGGCGCTGATCACCTTCGTCAAGGACCGTCCGGGCCACGACCGCCGCTACGCCATCGACGCCGGCAAGATCCGGCGCGAGCTGGGCTGGCAGCCCGCGGTCGACTTCGAGGAAGGCATCGAGCGCACCGTGGACTGGTACCTCGATCACCAGCCCTGGGTGGCGCGGGTGCTGGACGGCAGTTACCGGCTCGAGAGGATCGGGCGAGCCGGGATTTGACGCGAGATGCGTTGACTGCGCGTGCAGGAAAGCACGCGCGAACGGCGGCAGCCGGCCCGCCGGGCGAGCGCCAGGAAGGCGCGAGTAGTCGCATCTCGCGCCGGCGAGCGCCGGCACCAAGGATGTGCCGGCGGGGGAACGTTCCAGGGAAGGTTTCTTGCAAAAGGACACGAGCATGACCACCCGCAAAGGCCTGATCCTCGCCGGCGGCTCCGGCACCCGGCTGTATCCGGTGACCCAGGCGATCAGCAAGCAGCTGCTGCCGATCTACGACAAGCCGATGATCTACTACCCGCTGGCGGTGCTGATGCTGGCCGGCATCCGCGAGGTGCTGATCATCAACACCCCGCACGAGCAGGCCCTGTTCCAGCGCCTGCTGGGCGATGGCTCGCAGTGGGGGCTGGACATCCGCTACGCGGTGCAGCCCTCGCCCGACGGTCTGGCGCAGGCCTTCCTGATCGGCCGCGAGTTCATCGCGGGGAACCCCAGCTGCCTGGTGCTGGGCGACAACATCTTCTACGGCCACGGCCTGACCGAGCTGCTGCAGCGGGCCGACGGCCGTGACCGCGGCGCCACCGTGTTCGGCTACTGGGTGCGCGATCCCCAGCGCTATGGCGTGGCCGAATTCGACGCGACCGACCGCGTGATCGGCCTGGAGGAGAAGCCCGTCGAACCCAAGTCGAACTACGCCGTCACCGGGCTGTATTTCTACGATGCGCGTGTTTGCGATTTCGCGGCGGCGCTCAGGCCCTCGCCGCGCGGCGAGCTGGAGATCACCGACCTCAACCGCTGCTACCTCGACGACGGCGCGCTGATGCTGGAGCGGCTGGGACGCGGCTATGCATGGCTGGACACCGGTACCCACGAGTCGCTGATCGAGGCGGCCAACTACATCGAGACCATCGAGAACCGCCAGGGCCTCAAGGTCTGCTGCCCGGAGGAGATCGCCTTCCTCCACGGCTGGATCGACGCCGAGCAGGTGCTGCGCCTGGCCGCGCCGCTGGCGAAATCCGGCTACGGCCAGTACCTGCGCGCGCTGGTGGCGCACGGGGCGGTGCGATGAGGCGCATCGACACCACGCTGGCCGGCGTCTGCGTGATCGAGCCCGACGTTCACGGCGACCCTCGCGGCTATTTCTACGAGAGCTTCCATCAGGCCAAGTACGCCGAGCTCGGACTGGGCGAGCTGCGCTTCGTGCAGACCAATGTCTCGCGTTCGGCGCGTGGTGTGCTGCGCGGACTGCACTACCAGTGGCCCAACCCGCAGGGCAAGCTGGTCAGCGTGCTCGAGGGTGAGGTCTGGGACGTCGCCGTGGACATCCGCCGCGGCTCGCCCAGCTTCGGGCGCTGGGCGGCGGCGGTGCTGTCGGCCGACAACCATCGCCATTTCTGGATCCCGGAAGGCTTTGCCCACGGCTTCTGCGTGCTGTCGGAGTTCGCCACCTTCAGCTACCAGTGCACCGCGCTGTACGACCGCGCCGCCGACGCCGCCGTGCGCTGGAACGATGCCGCCATCGCCGTGGATTGGCCGCTCAGTGCGCCGCAGCTCTCCGACAAGGATGCGCGTGCACCGTATCTGGGCGAGGTGCCGCCCGAGCGCCTGCCGCTCTACGTGCCGTGTCCAGCATGATGTCGATATGCAGCAGCAGGGGCGCCGAACAGCAGACGTGCATGGGCGTCTGGTGCCCTCTCCCTCGGGAGAGGGTCGCCCGCAGGCCCCTGAGGGTGCGGTGCTGCCGTGGCGCGCCCGCTCTGCCGAACCCTCTCCCCCACCCCTCTCCCAGGGGGAGAGGGGCTCAATCAAACGGCGCTTTATGACTCCTCGAGTTGCAGCATGAAGATCCTGCTGCTGGGCGGCAACGGTCAGGTCGGCTTCGAGCTGATGCGCGCGCTGGGGCCGCTGGGGGACATGATGGCGGCCACGCGCGACGGGCGGCTGCCCGGGGGCGCGCCCTGCCTGCGCGCGGATCTCGCCGACAGCGACGCCGCGTTGATCGCGCTGCTCGATCGCAGCGCGCCCGACCTGATCGTCAACGCGGCGGCCTACACCGCGGTGGACCGCGCCGAGGACGAACCGGCCCTCGCGCAGCGCATCAACGGCGACGCCGTCGGCACGCTGGGGCGCTGGGCCGCGCCGCGCGGCGTGCCGGTGATCCACTATTCCACCGACTACGTCTTCGACGGCCACGCCACGCGGCCGTGGCGCGAGGACGACGCCACCGCGCCGCTGGGCGTCTACGGCGCGAGCAAGCGGGCCGGAGAGCTGGCGTTGATCGCCAGCGGCGCGCGGCATCTGATCCTGCGCACCGCCTGGGTGTACGCCGCGCGCGGGCACAATTTCCTGCGCACCATGCTGCGGCTGGCCGGGGAGCGCGACGTGCTGCGCGTGGTCGACGACCAGATCGGGACGCCGACACCGGCGCGCCTGATCGCCAGCGCCACCGCGGCGATCGTGGCGCGCCTCGCGCCGCGCGGCATTTTCGTGAGCGATGCGCCCTGGGGCATCCATCACCTCACCGCCGCCGGCCAGACCAGCTGGTGCGGCTTCACCCGCGCGATCCTGCCGATGGCCCAGCGCGCGGGCCTGATCGTCCGCGCTCCCGAAGTGCAGGCGATCGCCACCGTCGATTACCCGACGCGCGCACAGCGGCCCGCCTGGTCGGTGCTCGACTGCACACGCGTGCAGGACACCTTTGCCTTGTGCCTGCCGTCCTGGGAGACCGCTCTCGATGCCGTGATCGGCGAGCTGGCGACACCGCGCTGAGGCCGTGCCCGAGGGGTCGGGACGACGATGCGGGTCACGCCATCGCGACCCTCACCGCAAGCGGACTTCGCAGCCCGACGGATGCGATGATCCGCGCCGTGCGAAGCTGTCGATCACACCCACCCAGAGCCCTGTCATGCCACTGCTGATACTCGGTCTGCTGATCTTTCTGGGCGTGCATTCACTGCGCCTGTTCGCGGACGCCTGGCGCACGCGGATGATCGCGCGGCTGGGCGCCAACGCATGGAAGGGGCTGTACGCGCTGGTTGCGGTCTTCGGCTTCGCGCTGATCGTGTGGGGCTTCGGGTTGGCGCGCCAGCATGCGCTGCTGCTGTATGCGCCGCCGCCGTGGCTGAGCCAGCTCAATGCGCTGTTCACCCTGGTCGCATTTGTGCTGGTCGCCGCCGCCTATGTGCCGCGCAACCATCTGAAGGCGAAGATCGGCCATCCGATGCTGGCCGGCGTCAAGGTCTGGGCGCTCGGGCATTTGCTGGCGATCGGCTTCCTGCACGATGTCGTGCTGTTCGGCGCATTCCTGCTGTGGGCGATCGCCGATTTTGTCGTCTCGCGCCGGCGCGATCGGCGGGCGGGCGTGATCTATCCGCAGGGCACGCTGGCGGGCGATGCGCTGACGCTGGTGATCGGCATCGCGGCGTGGGCGATCTTCGCGTTCTGGCTGCATGCGCGCCTGATCGGCGTGAGTCCGTTCGGCGTGTCCTGACGACGCGGGCGCTGCGTCAGCGGGCCGCGTGTCAGGCGTGCGCCGCGGCACCGAAAAACCAGTAGCACACCGCGATCGAGGCAATGACGCCGGCCAGATCCGCCAGCAGCGCGCAGCCGACGGTATGGCGCACGCGCCGGATGCCGACCGCGCCGTAGTACACCGCGACCACGTAGAAGGTGGTTTCGGTGCTGCCCTGCATGGTCGCGGCGGTCAGCGCCGGAAAGCTGTCCACGCCGTAGTGGCGCATGGTCTCGATCAGCATCGCGCGCGCGGCGCTGCCGGAAAAAGGCTTCACCAGCGCGGTCGGCAGCGCGGGCACGAAGGCATCGTTGAAGCCCAGTCCGTGCATCGCCCAGCGGATGCCGTCCAGCGCATAACCCAGCGCTCCCGAGGCGCGCAGCACGCCGACGGCGCAGAGCATCGCGACCAGATACGGCAGCAGATCGCGCGCGACCTCGAAGCCCTGCCTGGCACCCTCGATGAAGGCCTCGTACACCGGCACGCGCTTGACCGCGCCGGCGACCAGAAAGGCGACGATCACGCCGAACAGCGCGAGGTTGCCCACCAGCGACGACACGCTGGCCAGCGCCGCCGCCGAGAGCGTGGCCAGCAGCGCCAGCAGCCCGCCCAGCAGCAGCGCGCCGCCGCCGAGCCAGGCCAGCGCCACCGGGTCCCAGAGTTTCAGCCGCTGCATCCAGGCCACGCTGAGCAGGCCGGTCAGCGTGGACGCGCTGGTGGCGATCAGGATCGGCAGGAACACCAGGGTCGGGTCGGCCGCGCCCTGCTGCGCGCGGTACATGAAGATGCTCACGGGCAGCAATGTGAGCGACGAGGCGTTGAGCACCAGGAACAGGATCTGCGCGTTGCTGGCGGTGTCGCCGCTGGGGTTGAGCGTCTGCAGCTCGCGCATCGCGCGCAGGCCGATCGGCGTGGCGGCGTTGTCGAGCCCCAGCACGTTGGCGGCGAAGTTCAGCGTGATCAGGCCGATCGCCGGATGGCCCTCGGGCACCTCGGGCATCAGGCGCCGGAACAGCGGCCCCAGCCGCCGCGCCAGCGCATCGACCAGTCCGGCGCGCTCGGCGATGCGCAGCAGGCCCAGCCACAGCGTGAGGGTGCCGAACAGCAGCACCATGACTTCGACCGAGAGCCTGGCCATCGCGAACAGGCTGTCGACGACGGCCCCGAACACCGCCGCGTCGCCGGCCAGCGTCCAGCGCGCCAGCGCGGCCAGCGCCGCGGTCAGGAAGAAGCCGAGCCAGAGCCGGTTGAGCATGCGCTCCCTTGCGCCGATGTCCGCCGCAACGACCCTCCGCCGCGGCGCGTGCGCATGCTAACCCGCCGGCAGGTCGAATCGGTCAGGCCGCGCGCGGCTTCCGCTCCGGCGCGCGCCACGCCGCCCGCAGGGTGTCCCAGTGCGCGCGCGCCCTGGCGAGGTGGGCTTCGCGCACGTGGCCGTAGCCGCGGACCTGCTCCGGGATGCGCGCGATCTCCACCGCCAGCGCGTGGTTGTCGGCATCGAGCGTCGCCAGCAGCTCGTCGATCTGCACCAGGTACTCCGCGAGCAGTGCGCGCTCGCCGCGCCGCTCGG